>NZ_JAUBRP010000004.1:0-92333 GCF_036701935.1 Microcoleus sp. M2_D5
AGCCCGTCCAAAAAGGACGGGCTTTCAGGCCCATCCCACAATAACAATTAAAATTGTAAGTTATTTAATTCGCGATCCTAACTAATCGCAGCGCCAAATCTTAATCGTCTGATCCGCACTCCCGCTGGCGAGCAAATTGCCCGAAGGTGCGATCGCCACCGAGTACACCGTACCCGAATGTCCCTTAAGACTGCTCAACAACTCCCCCGTCTGCAAATTCCAAATATTAATCGTATTATCATCGCAGCCGCTAACCAAAGTCAAACCGTCCCCACTGATAGCAACCGACTCGCCCCGACTCACATAATTCTGCAAAATATGCAGCGCCTCATTCGTTCCTAAATTCGTTACACCCTTTCCCCTCCTAGAATTAGTATTTAAAATCCGCAACAAACTGCCCGTATGCAAATTCCGCAGTTTAATCGTATAATCATTGCTGACGCTAGCAAGAATCTGACCGTCCGGCGCGATCGCCACAGAATTCACCCCAACATTCAACCCCGAAAGAGTCCGCAGCAACTTACCGCTTTCCACATCCCAAACCTTGCTCGTCGCATCACTACTGCCACTCGCCAATATTTTACCGTCCGGGCTAAAAACCACCGCATTCACATTGTCAGAATGACCCTTCAAAGTCCGCAGCAACTCACCACTCCGCAAATTCCACAGCTTAATCGTATTATCAGCCCCGCCGCAGCTAGCAATTACCAGGCGCTTCGGGTTGATCGCCACCGAATTCACCTCCATAGAATGTCCCGGAAAAGTACACAGCAAATCGCCGTTGTGCAAATTCCAAAACTTAATTGTTTCGTCCGAACTGCCGCTGACCAACATCTTTCCGTCATAGCTAATCGCAACCGAATTTACGCGATCGGAATGTCCCGTCAGAGTGCCAATTAATTCTGCTGTTTCTAAATTCCAAATCTTAATAGTTTTATCCCAACTACCGCTAGCCAAAATTTGGCCGTCCGGGCTAATAGCCAGAGAATTCACAAACGATGAATGTCCCGGCAGCGTATATACGCACCGCCATTTCTGATGTTTTAATTTGTGAGCTAATTCCTTCACCCGCTTAGCTGCAGCCTCAGCGTCCTCTCTGCGTTTGAGTTCAGCCTCCTCCAAACGCTGGCGTTCCGCCCTAGCTTTCGCCTCTCGCAGCGCCAGCCGCCGCATCTCTCCCTTAGAGACTATTCGCTGCTGCTCCTGAATTTCTTTAAGAGTTTCAATATACGGTTTTGCCCAATCTTTAGAAAACCATTCTTGAGCAAATTCCCCCTCTAAATTAAATAGCTGAGGTTCGTGAGTAAAATCGATATTTAAATAATACAAATCAGCTAAAAAAGCCGCCAATAACTTGTGAATAGTCACAATTATTTGCCGAATAATCCGCAGGCTCAGCTTTCTGTCTTTTCCCTCCGCCTCCCACTGGTGGTAAACCTCTTCCCAATTCCAAGGCTGCATCGCCACTAGAGAAACGCTCTGATTTATGACTCCCCAAAAACCCACATGAAAATTAACTTCATAATCGCTGATATCGCTGTACAGTATAGCTGTCGGTACGGGAGACAACACAGTCTGCAACCGCTCCACATCAATATCAGAAATGGATTTTTTGAAATAGTCTCCGTAAAACTGAACCGGGCACAACTCTCCGTGCGGGGGGTAGTGCTGGTTCAAAAAAGCTCTTAACTTAGCCGGCAGCTCGATATTCAGATTGTGGCGAAACGAATCGGGGCAATCTTGGCTAATTTTTGCGGGAGCAACTAACAGCAGCAAGCGGTGCTGTTGCTGCTGCAAAATCTGTTCAGTTTCCTGTCGGCTCAAATTAGAAAACCAGTTGTCCTTGTCCCAAAGAGTTTGAATTTCGCTCAGCTTAACTCGAATTGCTTCTGATTGAAACTCCCGCATTAAGTCGCGGCAAAGTCGGCTAATTGCCCGCTTATCTCTTATTTCTTGTGCCTTAATTCGGTTAGAGCGTTCTTCCTTTACCCTTTCTTCTGCGTCGGCGATCGCGATTAATTCTTGTTCTCTGGCCTGCTGCCGCTGCAAATATCTTACTTGTGCTTTAATCCAGCGCGGGTCTTTTTTGATTTGCTGGTTCAAAGCACAAGAACCAGACGGCTCAATTTCTGCATAGCGTTCGTTGACAGCGCTTGCTCCCAATCTTTCTCCCAATTCAGAGGCTACAGGCTTCAACAGTTCAATTAGGGTGTCTGAGACGGGGCGGGGTAAGGACATACCAGTTAAAACTTTTTCTTACTTAAGGACGATCGCGCGAGTCAATCGATTTTAGATTTTAGATTTTAGATTTTAGATTTTAGAATTGAAGCATTGACCCCACGGATAAATTCGGGGGTTCCTTTATCGGATACAGGTTTTTTATTTCTGGACGGATGAATCCGGCGGCTTGTATCCTGGATGCGGGAATTGTCAGGCATATCTCGATGAGGCGGGGATCTTGGCATGAGCCCTACATTTGGGCGATCGGTCAACGTATCTGTAAGGCGTATCGTGCAGCCGCGCCAGCTTAGCACCTCAACTCAATAATAATATTTATTTATACACTTTACATTTTACTCCGAATCTGAGTTCAAAGCACCGACGCAAAAGACTTCAGGATATGCGATCGACCCTGAGTTCCCCCAATTTGTTTTTTTTGTTGCCATTTAACTCGCTCTTGTCTATAATCATACTTCACAACCATAATTACGGTATTCCGACCTAATAACCGTACTTTTACTAGAGGAACAAATATAATGAGCCCGTGGCAACGCCTAACTCAACACCTTCACTGGCCACAACAGCCATCAGCCAGCACAAATCAATCATTTACCGCCCTGAAAAGATTTGTGTCCCTATTTTTAGTGGGAATAACTTTAAGTCTCGCCGTTGCATCCTGCGGCCAAGGAACCAGCAACAACCCTGCAGCCACTCCAGGCAGTGCTAGCCCTGAAGCCAACAAAGGCAAGGTAGAATTAACCCTAGTATCCTTCGCCGTCACCAAAGCCGCCCACGAAGCCATAATTCCCAAATTCGTAGAACAATGGCAAAAAGAAAAAGGCCAAACAGTCACCTTCAACCAAAGCTACGGCGGTTCCGGTTCCCAAACTCGCGCAGTAATTGACGGTTTAGAAGCAGACATCGTACACCTAGCCCTCGCCCTCGACACGACCAAAATCGAAAAAGCCGGACTCATTGAGCCCGGGTGGGAAAAAGAAGTCCCCAACGAAGGCATAGTCAGCAAATCCGTAGGAGCAATAGTCACCCGCGAAGGCAATCCCAAAGGTCTCCAAACCTGGGAAGATTTAAGCAAAGACGGAGTAAAAGTGATTACCGCCGATCCCAAAACATCGGGTATTGCCCGGTGGAATTTCCTAGCACTTTGGGGTTCAGTTGTTAAAAACGGAGGCGACGAAACCAAAGCATTAGATTTTACTACCAAAGTCTACAGAAACGTCCCCATTCTGACTAAAGACGCCCGCGAAGCCACCGACGTATTTTTCAAACAAGGCCAAGGCGATGCCTTAATCAACTACGAAAACGAGATTCTTCTGGCCGCTGAGAAAGGCGAAAAACTGCCCTATTCTATTCCAGAAGTCAATGTTTCGATCGACAATCCCATTGCCGTCGTCGATAAAAATGTTGACAAACACGGCACCCGCGAAGTTGCCGAAGCATTTGTCAAATTTTTGTACACCCCAGAATCTCAGCGAGAATTTGCCAAAATAGGCTTCCGCCCAGTAGATGCGACAGTAGCCGCGGAACCAGAATTTGTCAAAAAATATGCCCCCATCAAAACCTTATTTACAGCTCAAGACTTAGGAGGCTGGGGAGATATTCAGCAGAAATTCTTCGATGACGGAGCTGTTTTTGACAAAATTCAAGGTTCAATTAGACAGTAGTGGCCGGGGCGGGTTTACCAGATGATTTGTTTTAGGCAATTATTTTTGGTAAAACCCGTATCTGGTAGGGTGCGTCGCTCCTAGATATTCGAGGGCGCGAAAGCAGATTGTAGGATGGATCCGCACCCTACATCTATCTAATGAGCCAGGGTTTACCAGATGATTGGTTTTAGGCAATTATTTTTGGTAAAACCCGCCCCTAAAGAAATTATTCTTTCCAACTCAAAACTATTCTCTTATGGCTGTATCATTTCCAACCAGTAACTCTCAATCTCCTATTCAGCATATCAAAAGGGCGATCGGCAAAATCACATTACCTTGGGGAATCACCCTAGGCTACCTCAGCGTAATGCTATTGGTCCCAGTTGCAGCAATGCTACTGAAAGCCAGCACAGCCAACCCCGCCGAATTTTGGAAAATTGCCACCAGTCCGATCGCCCTTTCCGCCTACGATGTCACCTTCTTTACGGCATTAATTGCGGCATTAATTAACGGAGTATTCGGCACATTGATTGCCTGGGTTTTAGTCCGCTACGACTTTCCCTTAAAACGGATTGTAGATGCAGTCGTCGATTTACCCTTTGCACTCCCTACCTCCGTCGCCGGTTTAACCCTCGCCACAGTTTACAGCGATAACGGCTGGATTGGTTCGCTTTTTGCACCTTTGGGAATCAAAATATCGTTTACTCGATTGGGCGTAGGTATAGCGATGATATTTATTTCCTTGCCATTTATCGTTAGAACCGTACAGCCAGTTTTAAACGAGATGGAAAAAGAAATCGAAGAAGCAGCTTGGTGCTTAGGTGCTTCTCAATTTGAAACCTTCTGGCGAGTAGTTTTGCCGCCGCTATTTCCGTCTATTTTAACCGGAGTAGCACTCGGCTTTTCGCGAGCGGTGGGCGAGTACGGCTCTACTGTAATTGTAGCTTCTAACATACCCTTCAAAGATTTAATCGCGCCAGTATTAATTTTTCAAAGATTGGAACAGTACGACTACGCAGGAGCAACAGTTATCGGTACAGTCATGTTAGCTATTTCCCTGGCAATGCTGTTCGCAATTAATCTCTTACAAGCATGGAGAAGACGCTATGACGGCTAATATCAATTCACCCGCTGGTTACAATTTTCCGCCTGCCGGTTCTAGTCGGAGTCAGGAAAAAGCTTGGGTAAAACCAACTTTAATCGGAATTGCGATCGGCTATCTCGCTCTTATCTTATTTATCCCCACTCTCAACGTTTTTTACCAAGCTTTCAGAAAGGGCTTTGAGCCATTTCTTTCTAACTTAACCTCACCAGATTTTCTGCACGCAGCGCAACTAACCCTGATAATTTCTCTGATAGTTGTGCCTGTAAATACAGTCTTCGGTTTGTGTGCAGCCTGGGTAATTGGCCGCAACAAATTTCCGGGTCGCACGCTATTAATCAGCCTTTTAGACGTGCCTTTTGCCATCTCTCCCGTAGTTGCAGGTTTAATGATTGTACTGCTTTACGGTCGGCTGGGGTGGTTCGGCCCGTGGCTGGAGGCGGCCAATATTAAGGTTATTTTTGCCTTCCCTGGAATGGTGCTGGCTACTGCTTTTGTTACCTTGCCTTTTGTTGCCCGCGAAGTGATTCCAGTTTTGGAAGAAGTAGGGACAGATCAAGAAGAGGCGGCGAAAACTTTGGGAGCAAATGACTGGCAAATTTTCTGGAATGTCACGCTTCCCAGTATTCGTTGGGGATTGCTTTACGGAGTAATTTTGACCAATGCTAGAGCAATGGGAGAATTTGGAGCCGTCTCTGTGGTGTCGGGAAATATTGCTAAAAAAACGCAAACTTTGCCTTTGTTTGTAGAGGATGCTTACAAGCAGTACGCGACGCAAGCCGCATTTTCGGCTGCGGTAGTTCTCGGTCTTTTAGCAGTTGTCACTCTCGTGCTTAAGGAGATTTTAGAACGAAAAACTAGGATCAAAGAAGTTGAAGAATAGTCATCAGTCATCAGTCATCAGTCATTAGGGCTTTAGGGTGCGCGCTGTGAACCTCATCCGTCAAACCAGTCGTTAGTAGGGTGCGGCGCTATCGACAATCTGGTTGAAAGCTCGAAAATCTCGCAGCGACGCACCCTACAAGATATTGGTACAAAATGTAAACTGAAACAAAAATTAGGAGTCCCAAATGTTAGCTCACAACACTAGCGAATCTCAATTTGAGGGCATCGGCGATTTTCACAGAACCCAAGAATCAGATATTCCAAAATCTGATAGTGCTGACAGCAGACCAACTCAAACCCGCATTCGCATTCGTATTCCTAAAGAATACCATCAGGAACCAGTCATTTCTCATCTGATTTCTGAATACGGTTTGACGGTAAATTTTAATGCCGCTTTGTTGGGTGTCAAAACTTTAGATGACGGTTGGTTTGATTTGGAGCTTAACGGTACAAGTAAACAGATTGAAACTGCTCTAATTTATCTCAATGATTTAGATGTTGAAATCTGGAGCAATTCCAATTATCCCGATGAAGAAACTTGGTAATTAGTGAGTCGGGGACGCACCAACCTGGAAGATCGCCTAAGGATCGCTAATTAAATAATTTACACTCTTGAAAGTGGGATGGGCGTCCCGCCCGCCCTTTCTGGACAGGCGGGACGCCCATCCCACAAGAACTATCACGCATTCTAAGTTATTTAATTCTCATTCCTAATATTCTGGACTGACACGCATATTTTTTTCGACCCGATTTATTGAGCCTAATAGTCTCAAGTAATGTTAGTCATGAGTCAGCCTATCTCTTCCTGTAAAATAACAGTTATCAAGGTTCTAGTGAGGAATACAAGCCTTCACAAAACTCACAGGACTTGCTGCATTCCTCCCTACAAAGCAATTTAATGGCGGTTGTTCGTTAGCGAAGGTTGCAGAAGAGGATCGCACATACCCATCATTCAGCAGCTAACAACTACCAAATAACACCAGCTTACAGCTAATAATCGTGACTGATGACTCTTGATTAACAAATATCGATCGCCATCAGTTAACTATTCGATTGACAATTTTTATAAAATCTGGTTTTTTCTCCATCTCTGGCATATCAATAAACAGCGCGCACGTCTTCTCCAACATTGTTGTAACAGCCGGAACAATATCCCCCTTTAAAACTTCTAAACAATCAAACTAACTCAGTTAGGGCAGGGGAGCATATAAAAAAAATTTTGTCAATATTCAATTTAGGTGAAATTAGGAGCGATCCTCTTCGAGGGCTTCGCCAACAACTCTCATCCGTACCGGAAAAAGCTCGATCGCTGCTGCGGTTGGTTTGTGATATGAATTTGATGTGTGCGTGTACCAGGAGAATTTGAACGTGGAACTCTATAAAGAACGGAAACACCAGATAGTTTTTGCGGATTCACAAGTTAAAAATTGCGAAAGTTTAACAGAAACGGTCAATTCCGATACAGAAATTGTTATTCTCAAAGCCGATCGCGACGGCATTGAGCAAATTGCCGAAACACTTAAACAGCGGAAAAACATTGCAGCCGTCCACATTTTGTCTCACGGCGCAGCAGCCAGCTTGCAACTGGGAGCCACAGAACTAAATCTGTGCAACATTGAAAGCTACCGCAATTATTTAGAAAAATGGTTTGCTTTGCCAGCAGCCGAAACAAACTCGAACTCTTCAATTACAGCTAAACCCGAAATTCTGCTTTACGGTTGCAACGTCGCCGCCACAGAAGCAGGTGTCGCTTTCGTCCAAAGGCTGAGCCAGCTCACCGGGGCAAATATTGCCGCTTCCGATAACTTGACTGGGAATGCTGCGTTGGGTGGAGACTGGGAACTAGAAGTAACTACGGGAAACATTGAAACACCTTTGGCATTTTCGGCTGAGGCGAGGGAAGCTTACAGTGGCGTACTGGCTGACTTGAACCAAAGGACTGGCGACTTTAACGGACTGGTAAATGCCATCAATGTTGCCAACATCAACACTGGCATTGACACGATCACTCTCACTGCCGATATTACCCTCGCAGGGCAATTGCCGAGAATTACCGACACCACCACTATTGTTGGCGGTGGTTTCAAGATCAGCGGCAATAACAACCGTGCCTTCGTAGTTGATAACACAACATTTAACATCTCAAACCTCACCATTGATTCCGCACAAGCAGTAGGCAACGCAGGAACCGCCGGTGGTGGTGGCGCCGCAGGCTTAGGTGGCGCCCTTTTTATCAACAGCGGTACAGTCACAGTTGACAGAGTTACTTTTTCTAATAACTCTGCCGTTGGCGGTGCAGGTGCGGCGGGGAATGGTGGCAAGGGTGGTAGCGCGGATTTGGCTACTGTCTTTGGAGGCACAGCAGGGACAAATGGTAGAAATGGTAGAAATGGTCTAGCAAGTAATGGCGCTGCCGGTGGGGTTGGCGAAGATGGCGAGGCTGGCGGTACTGGTAATGCTGGCGGTACTGGCGGTATTGGCGGCACTGGCGGTACTGGTGTTGGCGGCACAAACGGTGGTGCTGGTGGCATTGGTGGTGGTGGTGGTGCTGGTAGTGTTGTCGGTAGTGGCGGCGGTGGTGGTGGTGCCGGTGGCCTTGGCGGTCCTGCTGGTACTGGTATTGCAGGTAATGGTGGCAATGGCGGTGTTGGCGGTGCTGGCGCCTTTGGTGGCGGCGGTGGTGCTGGCGGTACTTCTGGTACAGGTGCGGTGCTTGGTGCTATCGGCGCTGGAGGCATTGGCGGCTTCGGCGGCGGTGGCGGTAGTGGCAATGGTGCAAGCGCAGGGGGCACTTTTGGCGGTGCAGGTGCTATTGGGTTTGGCGGCGGCGGTGCAGGTTTAGGCGGCGCGATTTTTGTTGGCGGTGGCACTTTGACCATGACCAACAGCACCTTATATAGCAACACAGTTACGGGTGGCAATGCTGGTAATGTTGCCGCAGGTGCGGGTACAGCCGCAGGTGGTGCAATTTTCGTCAACTTAGGTGCTACAGCTACCCTCACTAACAACACGATCGCTTATAACTCTGCAACAGCCGCCACAGTTGGCACACCGGCTAGTCTGATTGCTAGTGCCGGAGGAATTTACAACAACGGCGGTACAGTTACAGTCAAAAACACGATCGTCGCTGGCAACGTTGCTACTACCGACACTGATGTTACAGGGACATTCACCGGGAACAACAACCTGATTGGGGTTCTCGGCAGTAGCACTGGTTTTACAGCGACTCAGCAACTAATCGGTGCTTTGACAAATGTATTAGCACCAGTCGGCTCTGCCGGATTGAATGGCGCAACGGCTCCGGCTCCTTTCACCCTTGCCCTAGTTGATAACAGCCCGGTCACAACTAGCACTAACCAAGCCATTGGCGGTGGCAACAGCGCCGACGCAACAGCGGCCGGTTTAACTACTGACCAACGCGGTACAGGTTTCCCTCGGAAAATCGACAATACTCTTGTCAGCAAACCTAGTGTTGACATCGGTGCTTACGAGTACGGCCCAGTGGTCGTGGGTCAGAAATTCAACGACCTGAACGGGGATAGCCTGCAAGGTGCCGCGGCAACTGAACCAGGTCTAGGCGGCTGGACTATTACCGCAGGTACGAGCACTAATGTAACATCTGCCGTTGCTGCCACTCTCGGCCAATACACTCTCACGGATACTAAGGCCAATACAGCGATCGCAGAAACGTTACAAACCGATTGGGTGCAGACTTTGGCACCAACGGTGACGACTGGTACTGCTGATGTTACGGGTGCGAACTTCGGCAATTTCAAAAAAACCTCGATCGCGGGCAAAACCTACACCGATCTCGCCGGCAACGGCTTCACGCCCGATGACACCACATTAAACGGCATCACGGTCAACCTCTACAAAGACACCAACGCCAACGGCACGCTAGAAGTCGGCACAGATACTGTTGTCGGCACTGCACAAACCACTGCGGGAGCCGGAGATTACACATTCTCGGAGATAGGCCCCGGCAATTACCTGATACAAGCCACTGCCCCAGCCAACTCCACTATCTCTTTCCCCGCTGCCGCAATTCTCGTTAGTGCCCAAAGCGGTACTCCCGTCACCGGTCAAAACTTCGGCGTTTTCCAAAACATCACCGTTAGCGGCACCAAATTCACCGACCTCACAGGTAACGGCTTCTCTGCTGACGACACCCCCCTCAACGGCACTACCGTTCGCTTGTTCAAAGATACTAACGATAACAGCACTTTAGATAGCGGTGACACGGAAATCGCCTCTCAAGTTACCGGGACAGCGCCAGCAGCACCTGGGACGTATAGCTTTGCCAACGTCGGCTCCGGTAGGCACTTTGTGAGAGAAGACGTGCCGGCTGGCTTCTCACAAACCGCCGGCCCGACTTTTTATCCAATTAACCCGGTCAGCGGCACAAACATTACGGCTCAAAACTTCGGCAATTTCCAACTAGGCAAAATCAGCGGGATCAAATTTAATGACCTCAACAAAAATGGCATCCAAGATGGGCCAGAAGAACCACCGCTAGGAGGCTGGACAATCTACGTAGATGCCAACAATAACGGCACCTTCGATGCTGATGAAGAAAGCGAAATCACGGATGCTACGGGTCTGTACGAGATCGACGACCTGCCGGCGGGCACTTATACAGTGCGGGAAGTGCCACAAACAGGCTGGACGCAAACTGTGCCCCCCGTCAACCCAGCTACGCCTACCCTTTCCGGCGCGTTTACGATCGCCGTCACCAGCGGCACAGACTCCCAAAACAACAACTTCGGCAACTTCAAGCCCAACTCGATTAGCGGTCTGAAGTTCAATGACCTCAACACAAATGGCATCCAAGATGCGCCAGCAGAAACAGGACTACCCAACTGGCAATTCTTCCTGGATACCAACGATAACGGCACTCTCGACACTGGGGAACCGAACACCCTCACCGATGCCACCGGCAACTACAAATTCCTCGATTTGTCAGCCGGAACCTATAAGGTGCGGGAAGTCTTGCAGCCTACTTGGACGCAAACTACCTCCGACCCGGCGGACATCACTGTCACCAGCGGTCAAGATATCGCTAATATCAACTTCGGCAACTTCCAGTCGAGCACTATCAGCGGTCAAAAATTCAATGACCTCAACAACAACGGCGTTAAAGATCCCGGAGAATTGGGGCTAGGTAACTGGCAAATATTCCTCGACAGTATCAATCCCGATGGCATCTTTCAGCAGGGCGAACCTACTACCATCACTGATGCAGCGGGCAACTACACTCTCCGAGATATACCCGCAGGTACTTACCAGGTAAGGGAAGTCCAGCAAAACGGCTGGACGCAGACGACCCCTAACCCCGCCCCCGTTACGGTTAATCCCTCGGATAACATCACGGGCATTGACTTCGGCAACTTCCTGCCCCAACCCGGGGCGATCCGAGGTCTGAAGTTCCAAGACACCAACAACAACGGCACTCAGGATGCTGGAGAACCGGGTTTACCCAATTTCCAAATTCAGTTAACCAATGTCGTAGCTGGAACTGCTCCTGCTGCTGTTACTACTACCACAGACAACAGTGGCAACTACCTGTTCGCGAACCTAACGCCGGGAACCTACCGCGTCAGGGAAGTCAACCAAACTGGGTTTACCCAAAGCACACCCGACCCCGCCGACATCACCCTAACTTCAGGCGCTATTGTCACCGGCATCAACTTCGGCAACTTCCCAGCGCCGACGCCGACACCTGCACCGACGCCGACTCCGACGCCGCCGCCACTGCCACCTGTACCCACGCCGACGCCTGCACCTGCACCGACGCCTGCACCGACGCCGACGCCTGCACCTGCACCGACGCCTGCACCGACGCCGACGCCTGCACCTGTACCGACGCCGACACCTTCACCTGTACCGACTGATTTGGTTTGTCCTGAGAACTTCCCCAGGATAGCTACTCCCAATCAACCAGGCACTCCGACTGCGGGTAATGTGATCAATGGCCCTAACGGCGACGATACGATCGTGGGTAGTGCCGGCAGTGACTCTATCTTCGGGTTGGGCGGCAACGATTTGATCTTTGGTCGAGGGGGCGGTGACTATATCAATGGCAATACGGCCAACGATACTGTCTACGGAGGCATCGATAGCGATACTCTCTTTGGTGGCAAAGGGTTTGACCTGATTTTTGGCGATCGCGGTAACGATACGATTTATGGCAATCGCGGCAACGACTCTCTTTCTGGCGACGAAGGCAATGACTTATTGTACGGGGGCAAAGCCGATGACGTAATTTTGGGAGGCGCTGGCGACGATGTGCTATTTGGCGATCAAGGCAATGACACTCTCTGTGGCGACGACGGTAACAATACCTTAATTGGGGGCAGCGGTGATGATTTGCTCTTTGGTGGCACCGACGATAACTTGCTCTTTGGTGGTATTGGCAGCGATACTCTCGTCGGTGGCAGTGGCAGCGATGGTTTTGTCTTATCAGCGGGCGGAGGAATTGACACGATTTTCAACTTCACTGCAGGAGTTGATTCGATCGAGTTGGTGGGAGGCTTGGACTTCAATCAACTGTCGTTAACCGAAACTAATGGCTCGACGGCGATCGGAATTGCCAACAGCGACCAGATTTTGGCTATACTGACGGGCGTACAGCCGAGCCAGTTATCGGCTCAGAGTTTTAACTTGCTGGTTTAGTCTGCCGATCAAAGTTTCGAGTGTCAGCCAAAGAAGGGGAACGAATTCCGTTCCCCTTCTTTGGTCAAATTTGTTCGAGATACTTCAGCAAGTCGGCCATTTCTTGCGGACTCGGTTGAAACTGGGGCATTGGTGGGGTTTGCCCGCTGGTGACTTGCCGGATCAGATCGAATTCAGATTTGCGCTCGGACACTCCGTGCAAGTTGGGCCCGACTTGACTGTCTGAAACGGATATGTGACACCCCGCACAGTTCATTTGAAAGATGGCGGAACCCTGAAACGGGTTGCCAGTGAGGGATAGGACGCTTTTGACGTAAGGGTCGGCGACTTGAAATTGACGTATTGTGATAATTGCCAACATGATGGCAAGCAACACCGCTAGCGCAAATAGGGCAAGTCGCTCGATCGGGTTTTTAATTTCATTCCTGGCAAGTTGGTTATTCAAAGGAGTTCAATTAAAAATAGTATCTACAAGAAAATTTATTTCTCATAACATAGCTTAATCGTTCGCAGCGGGGAGAGCAAGATCTAATACTCCCGGAAGGGCGTTTTTCGGAAAATTCATCTGTGTAAGTGCTGGTAATATTAAAAATAGGTTGTTAAATCTTAACGTTAAGGAGCTCTCATGGTAGAACCGCTGCTTTCAGGTATTGTTCTGGGTCTAATCTTTGTTACTCTGTCGGGGCTGTTTTTTGCTGCTTATCAGCAGTACAAGCGCGGCGATCAGTTGGGTATCAACAAGTAAAAGGGGCTACAGTCCCTAACTTAGGCTGTCAGGGGGGAGTGGGAATTGGGAATTGGGCATGGGCCAAACAGGGCATGGGGCATGGGGCATTAAATCTGCCTACTGACTTCTTCATTCTTCCCTCTTCCTTCTTCCCTCTTCCCTCTTCTCGACATCCGCTACATCCGTTACATCCGTTACCGAACTTCCTTCTTCCTTCTTCTCGACATCCGTTACATCCGTTACCGAATCCGTTACCGAACTTCCCTCTTCCTTCTTCTCGACATCCGTTACATCCGTTACATCCGTTACCGAATCCGTTGCCGAACTTCCTTCGTTAAAGATATCGATCGAGAATAGCAGCAGTTTCCAGACCTGTTTTTTCCCAGCTAAATTGTTTTGCTCTGGCTAAACCGAGCTCCCGCAAGTGCGATCGAACTTTAGCATCCGCTGCAAGCTCGTGCATAGCAGCGGCTATTTCTGCGACGCTGTAGGGGTTGACTAACAATGCGCCGTCCCCTGCCACTTCGGGCATGGAAGACAGGTTAGAGGTGATGACAGGAGTCCCGCAGGCCATTGCTTCGAGCACGGGGAGGCCGAATCCTTCCCAAAGACTGGGGAAAACCAGGGCGATCGCTTGGTTGATGACTTTGGGCAAGTCGGCGGCGGGGAGGTAATCGAGGAATTTTACTCGATCGACCAATCCCAATTCTTGAACCTGCGCCTTCAGCAGCGGCGTATAGCGTTTGTCTTCCGAACCTGCTATCCACAATTCGTACTCGGAATTATCTGCCAAAGCAGCAAAGGCTGCTACAACTCGCTGCAAGTTTTTATAAGGATTGTGGCGGCCGATATAAAGAAAATAATTGCTTGTTGGCAAGTCTAAAAAACGGAAAAAACTGGTATCGTATCCGGGGAAAATTGGCGTAATTAAATTAGTAGGAATCTTGCAAAAATTATTGATATCTTTAGCAGTTGCTTCCGAGTCGCAGATGACGTGTTGAGCCTGCCGCAGCACTTGGGGAATGTAGTAGCGGTGGTAAGGTGTCAGAGGATCGAAGCGGCGGGGAAATCGCAGCGCTATTAAGTCATGTACTGTAATTATATAGCGGCAACCTGCAAATAAAGGAGCTTCGGGAATTGGGGAAAATAACAGGTTAGATTTTAGCTGTTTGTAAATTTTGGGGAGTTGGGTTTGCGTCCACATCAATCGGTTGATGTGTCCTTTGGTTCCTTGTTCTGGTGTTAGGTTGGCGGGTATTTGGTAGCAGTTGTTATTGGGGAATTTTTCGGCTGTTAGTAATGTTGGATTGAGGGATTTTAGGTGGGGAAATAGGTTTTTGGCGTAGATGGCTAAGCCGGTTGGTTTGGAAATTAGGAAGGAGAGGTTGATGAGGAGGTTGGATTGGGGATTGGGCATGGGATAATATGTAGATTGCGGTTTTTGGGTGGATTTTTTTTATTTAACCTGAGATATTACACCATTCTCAATTAGCTTTTTAGGAACAGGCTTTTCGGCCTGTTCCACAAGAAAATTTAGCTTTTTAGGAACAGGCTTTTCGGCCTGTTCCACAAGAAAATTTATCTTTTGTGGAACAGGCCGAAAAGCCTGTTGCTGACAATGGTGTAAGATTTAACTTTAACCGCAGAGGGCGCAGAGAGGAAGAGAGGGAAGATTTAAAGATATTGTTGTAAAATGTTGGCGGTTGCTGTTCCGGTTTTGTTCCAGCTAAATTGAGACGATCTGGCTAAACTAGCAGTTTTTAAGTTCGATCGCACTTTTGAATCTGTGGCTACTGTTTGCATGGCTTCGGCTATTTCTGGGACACTGTAAGGATTGACTAATAATGCGGCATCTCCGGCTACTTCTGGCATTGATGACAGGTTGGATGCGATGACGGGCGTGCCGCAAGCCATTGCTTCTAAAATTGGTAAGCCGAATCCTTCCC
Organism: Microcoleus sp. M2_D5; assembly: GCF_036701935.1. Taxonomy (NCBI): domain Bacteria; kingdom Bacillati; phylum Cyanobacteriota; class Cyanophyceae; order Oscillatoriales; family Microcoleaceae; genus Microcoleus; species Microcoleus sp. M2_D5. Next base: position 15,217 of record NZ_JAUBRP010000004.1, read on the forward strand.
AAAGTGTAGGAAAAACTAGGGCGATCGCCTGATTCATCAGTACGGGCAATTGAGAATAGGAAACGTAACCGAGAAACTTTACCACAGATTGTAAACCTAATTGTTCAACTTGTGCTATTAACTGCGGCGTGTAGGCATTGGGAGGCCCTGCTAGCCACAATTCGTAGTTTGTGCGATCGGGCAAACTCGCAAATGCAGCAATTAATCTTTCTAAGTTTTTGTAAGGATCGTGTCTGCCGGTATAAAGAAAATAATTTTTGGTGGGCAAGTCGAGATATCTAAAATTAATATTATCGCAAGCTAGGGGAATGGCGGTCATCTTTTTAGGCGGAATTTGGAAAAAGTTAGCAACATCTGCCGCAGTTGCTTGAGAATCGCAAATAATGTGTTCTGCTTGCCGCAAAACCTGCGGTATGTAGTAGCGAAAATAAGCTGTTAAGCGAGAAAACCGTTGGGGAAATCGCAAAGGAATTAAATCGTGAACTGTGACGATGTAGCGACAGCCGGAATACAAAGGTGCTTCTGGAATTGGGGAAAATATCAGGCTTGATTGCAATTTTTTGTAAATTTTTGGTAACTCAAACTGAGTCCACAGCAGCCTATTAATTTGTCCTTTCGGGCCTCTATCCGGTGTCATATTTTCGGGGATTTGATAGCAAGTATAATCCTTAATTTGCTGGGAAGTCAGTAATGTTGATTTTAGCTGTTGCAGTTGCGGGAAAAGATTAGCTGCATAAGTTCCGATTCCCGTTGGTTCGGGTGTTAAGAAGGACAAATTGATTAACAGTGAATTAGACATGATTTTATGTAACAGAATTTCTCCCAATTGTAGGGGTGGGTTTTACCAACAATAATTGCCTAAAACCCATAATCTCCTATACCCGCCCCACCCAACTAACCATCAAAATATACATTTTTATGGTTGCACAGAAGTCAAATTTCATGTAACTTATTGGCGGTGTAGGGCGGGTTTATATAAATTGTTTTTCATTATCCAATTTTGTTAGTAAAACCCGCCCCTACGCAATTTATCGATCGCGATCGCGATCGAGCATTTGAGCGATATCGGCAGGATTTGGCAGCCGAATTGTAGCATACTCTTGGTGAATAATCTCAAAAAAACTCTTGACTTTTTTATCGAAACGTGCAAGTCTAAAGTTCTGACTGCGCTGCTGTGCACCAGCTTGAAGTTCTGCTAGCAAATCGGGATTGACAATTAGTTGATGTGAATGCTGGCACAGTTCCTCAACGGTATTGAACAAAAAGCCCGATCGCCCGTGTTCGACAATTTCCGGTTGGCCGCCGCCGTTGAAAACAATCGGAGCACAACAGTTTTGCATTGCTTCTACAGTCGCCATCCCGAAATGCTCAAATCTTTGAGGATTGACTTCACCCAAACCGCAGGCGTGCCAGAATATGCTAGCTCTAGCATAAAGCGATTTTACCTCATCAAAGCCAACATTGACTTTTAGCTCGATCGCCCTTGAATCTTGCTTCAATAAATTCTGAACAGTCTTTAAATAAGGATTGCGGGGAATGCTGCTACCAGCTAAAATCAGCCGCCATCCTTGAAGTTCTTCGGGATAATCTGCTAGCAAACTGCGGAAAGCTTGAATGAGTTCAATTTGCTTTTTTGTTCCCCCAGCTTCAAACTGTCCCACAGCCAAAATTATGTTTTCTTTCGGCACTTTAACTGTTGCCATTTCCACGGGCGGATAAAGCAGAAAAGTTGGGTGTAGGTTCCAGCGTTTCTCCAACCACTTGACGGTAAATTGACTGTTGGCAATAATAAAAGTGTAGTCATCGACAGCAAAGTGACGGTTGCGGAAGGTATTGGGAAAGTGACAGAAAAATACTGAAATTGGCGACAGTGGTTTAACTTTTTCCAGTTGGTTCGCGTTGATAAAAATATCGTAGTTTTTGCTTTCTCTGGCAATTTCATCAAAGGGATTTTCCATATCTTCCACGATGATGCTGGAATCGATGCACTGCATTCCGCGTTTCTCGTAAAACCCCAAGGGCATAATTTTAATTTGGCACTCTGAAAGGTTGAGTCCGTACCACGATTCTAAGTCGGAAACAGCAACTGGTTTGTTGGCGATAAAAGTAATGTCAAATTCATTTTGTAGCAGCGAGGCGATGGTAGCGACGTATTTTTGACCGCCGCCGATAAAATGCAGTCCGTGATCGTAAATGGCGATCGACATTTTGCGATCGCCCCGAACCACCTGCAACCGAGACAAAATGCGATCGATCTTCATCCGATTGTAAATCACCGCCAACTTTTCCGACAACTGCGGGATTACAGTTTCGGTGATTTCCGGTTTCTGATAATCTAAAAGTTTTTTAATCGCTACAAATAAACTCTCGAACAGCAAATCGTACTGCTTGTTAGTAAAAAAATCCGAAGTATGAATTCCTTTGACTAATTGCAAGGGTTCATGTTTTGCCAAATACAAAAACCGATTGCGGTTGCAGAAATACTCGGTAAGTTTGCTGCCTTTACTCGAACCCCGATACTCGTGATGGGCGATCGCTGCGGGAGTATAAAGCATTTTCCAACCGCGTTTGTGGCAGCGTTTGGCAAACTCTACATCCTCAAAATACATTACAAAATCTTCATCTATCGGCCCCACATCTTCCAGACATTCCCTGCGGAAAAGCACCGCAGCCCAACAAAGCCCTTCGACTTCCCCTTCTGTATCGTACTGTCCCGAATCTTTTTCGCCAAAGCCGACATCTCGCCAATAAAAATTAGGTAATTGCTGAATGCCTGCGCTGTTAATTCGCCCGTCTTTAAACAGCAATTTGCCGCTAGTCGCACCGACTGTCTTATTAGTTTCTAGCACTTTCACAAGTATCTCTAACCAGCGACTGTCAAGGGTAGCATCGTTATTGAGAAAGCCGATATATTGCCCTTTTGCTTCGCTGATACCGAGGTTCAGGGCTTTCGCAAAGTTATTGGCGGAGTTGACAAAAATCCGAACCTTGGGAAATAGTTCGCGCAGGGAGTTAACGGAATCGTCTTGAGAACAATTATCAATTATAATTAAATCGAGTTGCGATTCGGGATACGCAAGTTTTTGTAGAGATTTTAAGCAATCTTTCGTGTGGCGCAGACCGTTATAGTTGACTATAATTAACGAACATATGGGCAGTGCAGTCATTCGATTTTAGATTTTAGATTTTAGATTTTAGATTGAGGAATTGAAGGATTGAAGGATTGAAGGATTTTCGATTTCCGATTTGGGATTTAGGATTTTAGATTGAGGAATTGAATAATTTTATATTTTTGATTGAAGCATTGAAGCATTGCTCTCGCGAATAAATCTGGGGCCTTGTGACCAAATTATTTTGGGTCATCTTGGATGCTTTATTTTTGTCGATCGAGCAATTGAGCGGTAATCTTCTCTAAAATAGCAGTATGTTGCTGCTGTACTGCTTTAATTTGCTCTATTTCAGACTGAAAAGTTGCGATCGCATTTTGTTGAGTCTCAAGCTGTGCTGTAACTTCGGGATATCCGCTGCTGAATTCCGATTTAATTTTTTTCTCTAGGCTTTGTTGATTTTCTTGCAATTTTTGCAACTGTGTGCTTAAGGTATGCACGACGCGCGTATTAGCGAAATTGTAAATAACTTGACGTTCGAGTACGGGTCTGAGCAATTTTCGGACTATTTTCCTAACTGCAATTACTGCGGAACCCAGCCGCCTTTGGTAAGAGGTAATTGGTATGTTATAAATGTCGAAACCCGCCTTTAACAGGGCGATGTCTTCGTCATCTTCATTTTGGGCGTGAAGCGAAGCTATCCCGTTCCCCGCAGGGGTTCCCGTTCCCCGTAGGGGTTCCCGTAGGGTAGGGTAGGGAATCGCACTATTTTCTGTTCCAGGCAGCGGCGGATCGGCAATACCAATTCGCGGCTCCAAAGTTTGCCGCAATTTATGTATTATCTGTTGAGTTGGTATTTCTTCGTACTGCAAACTTTCTTCTCCTTGAGATAACTTACTATGACTTATTATGGAACGGGCATCTTGGCTGCTTGAATAATAATTGTAACTAATTTTGGAACAGGCAGAAAAGCCTGTTCCAGGGCGGGTATAATGCCCACCCACAAGAAAATTTATCTCTTGTTAAATCACGATTATTGCTTCCGATATTGGCAATATCTCAATTTAAGCTAACTCAATTTGACTGTCATCACCAATCATAAACCGGAGAGCTTTGGGACGAGCTGGTGCGTTGGTGAGTTGAGCTCGCTGCCCGATCACGCTGTCAACAATTCGCTGGTGAATGCCAACTATTTTCGCCCCTTGCAATATTACACTGTGTTCGATATCAGCATCAATCATCGTCACGCGATCGGCAATACTGCTGTAAGGCCCGATAAAGCAATTTTCAATGCGGCAATTTTCCCCAATTACCACCGGCCCGCGAACTGTAGAATTAATGATTTCCGTTCCTTCGCCTATTTGCACTCGCCCGATAATTTGACTTTTCGCATCTACTTTTAATTCAGTTGAAGCTACGATACGGCTATCTAAAATGATTTGGTTTGCACTCAGCAAATCATCTTTTTTACCCGTATCCAGCCACCAACCCTCTAAATTGCAGGCTTCTACGTGTTTTTCCTGATTGATGAGCTGTTGAATGGCATCGGTAATTTCGAGTTCCCCCCGGGGCGAAGGTTGAATTTGATCGATCGCCTCGTGGATAGTAGGAGCAAAAAAGTAAATTCCCACCAGTGCTAAATTTGACGGCGGAACCTTGGGCTTTTCTACTAACTGCAAAACTCTGCCTTTCTCATCAACTTTTGCCACACCGAAAGCAGAGGGATTGGAAACGGGACGCAGCATAATCAGAGCGTCTAGTTTCTGCTTGTTAAAAATCTCTAAAAAGGGATCTAACTGATTTTCAATTAAGTTATCTCCTAAATACATAATAAACGGAGAATCGCCCAAAAACGGTCTGGCAACTTTTACCGCGTGAGCGAGCCCTGCCGGCTCTGCTTGCAAGATATAAGTAATTTTCGCACCGAAGCGAGATCCATCTCCTGTTTTCGTCTTCACCTCTTCCCCGGTTTCGGGACTAATAATAATCCCAATATCCGTAATCCCAGCCGCCACAATTCCTTCAATTCCGTACCACAGTATCGGCTTATTTGCTACAGGAACCAACTGCTTAGCACCCGTATAGGTGAGGGGACGCAAGCGTGTTCCTTTACCGCCAGAGAGGATGAGTGCTTTCATTGGGTGAACTCTGAGTTATCCTTTAGGGTTTGCAGTGCCGGCTCGATTGGCCTGCACTTGTTCGCTCTCGTTGATTTTAAACTACCGCTACCCCGCTGGCAATACTTGCGGTGTAAGCTGTGGAGCATTTAAAATGGTATTGTATGGTGCGTCAGTTTTAAGGCGTTTTCCATGTATAGTCAGTGTTATAGCTGACGCACCCGGAGCGGCCTCGTTAGTGGTTGAAATGCTCCACAGCTTATCCTGATACAAATGATTTATTTGGCTCACACTTTTATAGTGCTGGACGCACAGAGAGCCATAAACGAGGTTTATTACAACAGAAAGCAGTTAAAAGCTGAGGTTTTTTGTCAAAAAACCAGCTTTCTAAAGGTCGAGAGTGCGCCAGTCCAGATTTAATTGCCTACCCTTTTAATAGCGACCATATCGGGCTATCAATGGACGACTACTATTGTTTTGATTTGTCAACCAAGCCCACATCTGATCGCCCAGACAAAAATGCCACCATTCGTTTGGATGCTGCTGAAAACCCGCAGCTATCATCGCATTTTTTAATATTTGCCTGCGACGGTGATATTCCAGTTTTTTCTGATCCTTGCTATTACAGAAATAATCGGGATAAGAACGTTCTGATATTTCATCAATCGGAGAACCCATATCAATTTGCCGATTGTTTTCATCCACTAAAGTTATATCTAAAGCTGCACCTGTACTGTGAGGGGGAGGCGTCGCGCGATCGAGGCTCGGTACTGCCCAAAATTGATATACGTGTTCTATAATTACTTGACGTTTGTCTTCGGAAACCGGAAAATCGCAGCCTTGAGCTATGGCAATTTGATTAAAAGTATAATCTACCATAAATTGCTGCACTTCCACCGGCCGATAAGCGTCAAATATCAGAATTTTCCAATTTTGATGATTTTGCTGTAGCTGGGTTTGAGCGGCGATTAAACTATCTACAACTCCTTGCCGCAAGTAGAAAGGGGAATCTGCTTTGCTGTTGTGATAGGGTGCACCCAACTTTTGATAAGGGTGCGGTATTTCAAAGGCAAAATGTTTTGCTGGAATAGGGACTAAAGGTTCGCCACATTCGTCGATCGCTATTCGCTGGTATGGTTTCATATCAAGGTGTTACCCTACTTTATGATTACTGATGAACTACAATACTAAGTATATGCTTTTCACTTGATACCGTCGCGCTGCAAATAGCAAAGCAGCTAGAAGATCCTCATGTTCTAAACCGTCACTGTCATCTATAATTTCTTTAGCATTCATACCATAACTGAGTAATTCAAGAATTAATTCGACTGGATATCGGAGACCGCGAATACAAGGTTTTCCGTGACAGATATTTGGATCGAGTGTGATGCGCTGCAAAAGTTTTTTTTCCATATTTTAGGAGCAAATATTAAATATATCCTAACTTAAAGAGCGTAGCTTTCGATCGGTTTGTAGTAAGGGCTTTAGTGCTTTCAATTTCCACCTAAAGTCCTAAAGTCCTTACTGCCAAAAAATCCTAACTTTGGCGGTAAGCAACTACCGCATAAAACGGATCGCCACTTCCTATTCGCAGCATTTGCATAAAACTCGGCAAGTTAGGCTTGCGAACAATTACTTCGGGCTTGCTAAATCCGGGTATATTTGCTCCTTTGACAGAATCAAAGTAACTCTTGACTAATTCTACCCGATCGCCCTCGGAACCTTCCCGCCAAGCCGCGATCGCCTTTTGATAAAACATCCGGTTAGAAAAGCTCATAATTGCTACGCCACCAGGCTTCAAAATGCGGTGAATCTCGGTAAAAATCGCATCCGGGTGCTGCAAATACTGTACCGAAACGCAGTTGACAACGGCGTCAAACTCTGCATCCGGCAGTGGCAATTTGGGATTTTCGTTCAAATTCTGCACGAAATAATGATTCAGCCGGCGATTTTTGGCCAACTCTTCTTCATTCATGCCGTGCCCTTCAACATGGGCAAATTGCATCTCGTCGGGCAAGTGAGAAACCCAACTGCTCATCATATCAAAAATCCGAGTATTCGGTTTCAGCCGCTCCCGATACAAATCGGTTAATTGCTCGATAAATCCGTCATCGACATGAGTCACAAACCGGGGAGAGGAATAGAACAGTGTATCGTCAGTCTCGTCTAACTTGGTGCGCTGATTTCCTTGGAGTGGCATAACGTGCGATGTGCGATCCTAACTTTATTCTTCTTATTTTACTAATAATTAAGAAATGTAAACAGATTCCGCAGGATGGACTTCCGGCACTCGCCTGCTCCAATCTTAAATCATCCCCTTCAGAGTCTACTGAGTATTTTTATGATGCAGGACTCTGCTTCATTCAGCTTGTCATTACAGCTTCCGGCTCGTTCATGCGTTGATGCACCAGCAAGAATAGCTGAACGAGCTGCTTCAAAATAAGGCAGGAGCTCGCTCTTTATAGACGGATCGATCGACTCATCTTTTTTTAAATCATGACACAGACTAGACAGTGCCGATTTGGCATCACTCATCATTGTTGTTTCGTAGGCTTCTTCCACCTCGGATTGGGCGTTGCTTAATTGCTGAAGGATTTGATGCAATTTTTTTCTTTGCTCTTCGGACATCAGATTCATCACTCCTTGAGAGACTAACTTATATAGGAATAAAACAAATTATCGTCGATATCATCAAACTTGGCGTGCTGATTTCCTGGCAGTAGCATAACGTGCGATCGCAACTTTACCCTCCAACGTATAGAACCACCATAGCTATCTACCTTTGAAAAATCTCTGTGTACGCTTTTATTAGGATATCGCAACTTCACTCTTACTCTGATTACATCTCAACTGTGAAAAATATAATTGCCAAGAAAACCCTTCTATGGTATACTAGAAGATTGTGAATATTAATCAAAAGTAAAGTAACAAGCCGGGAGAAATCAAAATGACACAGCAAACCCTGCACGGAACCAGCCGCAAAAGAAAAAGAACATCCGGTTTTCGCGCCAGAATGCGTACCGCAACGGGTCGATTGGTAATCAAAGCTCGCCGCAGCAAAGGTCGCCACCGCCTCGCAGTCTAGCACTGCATCAAGGTTGAGAGGCCTCAACGATCGCCCTACGCCATGTTGCCCGATACAAACCGACTTAAGCACCGAAAAGACTTCAACGCCGTATACCGCAAGGGAATGCGCCGTAACTCGGCTCATTTCAGCTTGAGAGCTCTGCGAAAACCCAAAAGCGTCGAATTAAGCAAACCGACAGCCGAGAAATCCTTGCAGCCGACTCGCACAGGCATTTCCATCAGCCTGAAAGTCAGCAAACGCGCTGTAGTTCGCAACCGGATTAAGCGTCAGATTCGGGCAGCTTTGCGACAGCTATTGCCCCGATTAAAATTCGGGTGGGATTTAGTAATTGTCGTGCGTCCGATCGCACAAGAGTGCAATTATGCAGAAATTCTGCAAGAATTAGAGCAGTTGTTGGTAGAAGCCGAGGTACTAGATGGGAATTCGAGAGGAAGTATATTATGAAGGCGGCCCCGCGCCCGGAGACTTGATCCTCAATTTACTCCTGGGGCTGACTGTGGTGGGAATCCCCCTAGCAGTAGGAGCAATTGTCCGGGCTCTGTGGCTGCGGTATCGGATCACGAGCCGCCGAGTGTCCGTAACTAGCGGTTGGATGGGGGGCGAACAGACAGACGTTATCTACTCAGATATAGTCAAAATCGTCACAGTACCTCGCGGTTTCGGGACTTACGGAGACATGGTGCTCACCATGAAAAATGGCAGCCGCTTGGAACTCAGAGCAATGCCGAAATTTCGAGCAATGTATGACTACATTAACGAAAAACTGCCCGCAGCCGCTCAAAAAGCAAACGCGGCCCAAGCTAAATAACCGAACCGCTTTCACCCTGATTAGAGGCCCAATTCAGTGCGAGTATTGGCAAACTCATTAAAACAAACCCGCAGACCGGGCGGTCGATCGACGGGCAATGTCCTAAGATAGAGACAAAACCCTAAAAATTGAGGCGGCTCGCCTTCAGCGGGTAAAAATAGTTCTCAACAGCAAACATAGAGCACCTAAATTAACGAACAAGCGAATGGATTTCGGTATCTCGTTTCTCTCCAACAACCTCATGCTTCCGATCCTAGATTTTTTCTACGGGATCGTGCCAAGCTACGGTTTAGCGATCGTAGCACTGACGCTCGTGATTCGCTTTGCTCTTTATCCTCTCAACGCAGGCTCTCTTCGCAATATGCGGCGCATGAAAGTAGCGCAGCCATTGATGAAAGAGCGAGTAGATCAAATTCAAAAACTCTATAAAGACAATCCTGCCAAACAGCAGGAGGAAATGAGCAAAGTATACAAAGAATTTGGTAATCCTCTAGCAGGGTGCTTCCCGTTGCTGGTGCAAATGCCAGTGCTGTTTGCACTGTTTGCAACGCTCAGGGGTTCGCCGTTTTCTGACATAAATTACAGCGTTAACGTTCAAGTTTTGCCCAAAGAACAAATCGAAACTGTTCAACCGCAAGCTTTTGCTACACCGCCCCAAAATATTTACGTCACAGGTACTTTTCATGCTCCAGTTGTGGGGGTAATTCCAGGCGGCGACAAAATCGCAGTCGGCGACACAACCAAGATAAATTTTCAAACCCCAGAGGGCAAACCTCTCAAAGTTTTAGCGGCAGAAAATAAGAGCGAAATCGACTTTGAACCGGGCTGGAAAGTCATCAAAGGCGAAGAAGTGGTCAAGGTAGATGAACAGGGCAACATCACAGCCTTAGCGCCCGGTGAAGCCACAGTTCAAGGCACAATCCCCGGATTGGCTAGTAACAAAGGATTCCTGTTTATTGAAGCTCTAGGCCGCGTTGGCGCGATCGACTCAGACGGTACGATCCACTGGGATATTTTGGTGATGATCCTGGGCTTCGGCATCAGTTTGTACATCAACCAAACCCTTTCAGGACAAGCACAAGGGCCAAACGACAACCCCCAACAGGCTACAGTCAACAAACTGACGCCAGTCATATTTTCAGGGATGTTTTTGTTCTTCCCGCTGCCCGCCGGCGTGTTGATGTATATGCTGATTGCTAACATCTTCCAAACAGTTCAATCGTTTATTTTGTCGCGAGAACCGCTGCCCGAAAACCTCCAAAAAATAGTGGACGAAGCAGAGGCGAAAACCCAAAAAGAACAAGGATTAGATGCACTTCCCTTTGAGCCCAAGCGTTCTAAGAAAAAGGCTTGATTTTAACAACAATGAAAGACTCTCAAATGCAGCGCGGACAGGCATGGTTAGAAGAATTGCTACAACTGTCCGCAATTCCTTCAAAAGTGGTATGCGAACAACAAAAAGATTGCTATTGGATGACAATAGATGAAAGCAATCTGACTCCCGAACAAGTTGCAATCTTAGTCGGGCCAAACGGTAATGTAATAGATGCCATTCAGTACCTCTGTAACACGGTTCAGAATATAGGTCAGGAAGTAGAGGAGTCAATTCCTTATACAGTTGAACTAAATGGCTATCGCATCCGCCGCCAAGAGGAATTGCGATCGATGGCAGAGTACGCAGCAGATCAAGCGCGCTCGACGGGAGTTGAAGTTGAAATAAAATCTCTGTCTTCGGCAGAACGCCGTCAAGTCCACAGCTTTTTGAGCGAATGTGAGGATGTAGAAACTTACAGTCAAGGACAAGAACCCGATCGGCGTTTGGTAGTGCGGCTGCGCTGACGCTAAAGAAGGAAGTTCGGCAACGGATTCTGTAATGGATGTAACGGATGTAACGGATGTAACGGATGGAGGTCGGAAGAAGGGAGAAGGAAGAAGTTAAAAATTAACTATTCCTTTTGACCTTTGAATTCAAGAAGTAGGAAGGCAAAAGATTATGGAGACAATTTATATTCCTCATCTACTCACAAAAAGTGAGCGGAAACAGGTCATTGATTTTGAAGAAGTTATCCCCGATTTAGAAACTCTTACTCCGGTGCGAGGAAGACTGCAAGTGACTCATCAAGGGAATTATCTTGAGGTGAAGGCAAAAGCAGAAACAATTGTTACTCTCACCTGCCACAGATGCTTGAAACAATACAATCACCGTTTGGCACTCAACTCATCAGAACTAATCTGGCTCGAAGAAACAGCAAATCAAACAGATTCCAGTTCAGCAGAAATAGAAGTTGCTTTAGAAGATTTGGTGGAAAATTTGTCCCCCGGTGGCTATTTCTCTCCGGGCGATTGGGTGTACGAGCAAATGTGTTTGGAACTGCCGCACAAACAGATATGCGATACAGAATGTCCGGGAATTTCTTTAACTGATGATGCAAATACAGAAAGCTCAGAAACAGTCTCAGACAGTCGCTGGGCGTCTCTGGAAGCACTAAAACGGCAATTGTCTTAGTCATTAGTCAACAGTCATTAGTCAGTAGCTAATAACTAATAACTGTGGAATAAGGACTGCAAAAAAATCACATCGGCTAACATCTAATAACTAATAACTAATAACTAAGGACTAATGACTAAGGACTAATAACCAATGACTAATAACCAATGACTGATGACTAATGACTATTTTTAGCGACGAGTTTGAACTGCTGCTGCGATCGCGCTACCCCCTAATTTACATTCCCACACGGGAAGAAGAGCGCGTAGAAGCGGCGATCGCCCAAAGTGCCAAAAAACAAGGTTCTCGCGCCGTCTACATCTGGGATTTTGTTGATGGCTACCAAGGCAATCCCAACGATACAGGTTTTGGCAAGCGCAACCCGCTGCAAGCTTTGGAATTTCTCGAAAAATTACCCGCCAGCGCGCCGGCAATTTTTATTCTGCGCGACTTTCAGCGTTTTTTGGAAGATGTCTCGATTTCCCGCAAGCTGCGGAATTTGGCGAGACTCCTCAAATCAGTGCCCAAAAATATTGTCATCGTATCTCCTCTAATTTCGATCCCGGAAGACCTCAGCGAAGTGATGACTGTTTTGGAGTTTCCCCTGCCTGCGGCAGCGGAAATCAAAATTGAGGTAGAAAGGCTGTTAGGAGCTACCGGACAAGCCATAGAAGGGCGTTTCCTGGACGAAACAGTACGCTCCTGTCAAGGTCTGTCGATCGAACGAATCCGCCGAGTTTTGGCAAAGGCACTCGCCACCAGAGGCGAACTCCATCCCGACGACGCGGAACTCATTTTAGAAGAAAAGCGCCAAACAATTCGCCAAACTCAAATTCTGGATTTTTACCCAGCCCGCGAAAATATCTCCGATATCGGCGGTTTGGACAATCTCAAAGAATGGCTGCTGCGGCGGGGCGGTGCTTTTACCGAACGAGCCCGCCAATACGGTTTGCCGCATCCCAGAGGTTTGTTGTTAGTCGGAATTCAAGGAACCGGAAAATCCTTAACAGCAAAGGCGATCGCCCACCACTGGCATTTGCCTTTGCTGCGGTTGGATGTCGGGCGTTTGTTTGCCGGATTAGTCGGAGAATCGGAATCCCGCACCAGGCAAATGATTCAGCTAGCGGAAGCTTTGGCCCCCTGCGTGTTGTGGATTGACGAGATTGACAAAGCTTTTGCCGGATTGGACGGTAAAGGGGATTCCGGGACAACCAGCCGGGTGTTCGGGACATTTATTACTTGGTTGGCAGAAAAAACTTCGCCGGTGTTTGTAGTCGCAACGGCAAACAACATCCAGTCTTTGCCGCCGGAAATGCTGAGAAAAGGCAGGTTTGACGAAATATTTTTTGTGGGTTTGCCCAGCCAGGAGGAACGGCGGGCGATTTTTGAGGTACATTTGTTGCGGTTGCGATCGCACAGCATCAAAAATTACGATTTAGAGCGCTTGGCTTACGAAACTCCCGATTTTTCAGGGGCCGAAATCGAGCAAACTTTGATTGAAGCAATGCACATTGGGTTTAGCCAAAATCGAGACTTTACCACAGATGATATTTTAGAATCAGCTAGTCAGATGGTGCCCTTAGCCAGAACAGCTCAAGAACAAATTCAGTTTCTCCAAGATTGGGCCGCTGCTGGGAAAGCTCGCCTTGCTTCTAGGTACGGCAGTTTGAGCCGCCGGATTCAAGGTTAAGCTTTTGAAGTCAGTAGTCAGTAGTTAGTAGCGAGTTGTCAGTGGGCAGTTACCAGATTTTACTCAATATTCAGCAGTCAACACTCAACCTTCTTCCTTCTTCCTTCTTCCTTCTGCCTTCTGCCTGACATCCGTTACATCCGTTACAGAATCCGTTGCCGAACTTCCTTCATTTGCGGTTTTATGAACACTGTATATAGCGTTTTCAAATTTTTAGTGGGTTTTCTGCTCGCGATCGTCCTGATGGCAGGTGCTAGCGTGGCGGCTGCACTTTACTTTGCAGCTAAGCTAACTACTATCCCCGAAAAACCTGTTTTTTCCAACGACAAAACACCAGCTCAGGTTGTCGGCGCGGCGTCGAAGTCAACAGCCCAGGCTAGCTCTGTTTCTACATCTAGCGATGCCCCGTCTCCCAAACCGCTGGAACCGGGAGCTTACCGCGCGATGGTGACTCAGCCGATCGGCTTAATTCTCCGGGATACAGGTAGCCGAGACTCGAACCGCATTGGCGGTGTTGGTTACAAGGAAAGAGTCGTAGTTTTGGAAGAGTCGCCCGACAAAGAATGGCAGCGAATTCGCATTGAGGATGGCAATCGCGAAGGTTGGGTCAAAGGTGGCAATACTGAAAGAATTGAGGGCGAATAGGAATTAGATAACAAATATACTCCTCTGATTGTGAGGGGAGCGAAGCAATCGCAGTGTGAAAATTGTTCAACAACGCCCGGTTTTTTCCTGTGTATTGTTGCCAATAGCCAGATACACATTTATTAGAAAAAGTCAAGTTAAATTTATTTTCGATATTTGAGATGGCAGTTTGATGCGCTGAGACTGCGGGTGCGATCGCCCCTGCCAAATCCTGAATTTGACATAAAAGCCCAGCAGACAAAAGGTTTCAAGAGCTCAAAGTCAACATAAAAACTTGAAAAAACATAATTTTAACTTATGTAATTCAGGAGAGTATGTTAAGAAAATTAGCAAAATTTTAAGGTTAGTTGCAAAACCCAGGCTGTTGTCACCGCTGAACAGGTAAGAGTGGTAGCTTGGATTACAAGATGTAAGTTTTCTGCTATTGAGCTAGCAACAATAAAAAATATGTACGACAAACGTCCCGATCGAGATTTGGCGACTGCTGCTGTTACTGCGGCTTTGGGAGCTGGGGTCGTTACCTCTTTTGCCGTGAGCAGAGGGCAAAACCCGCTGGTAGCCCTCGCAATTACTGTTTTTGCAGCGGGAGTAGCTGTAATTTGCGATCGGTTCGGCTTAATTTAAGCGATCGTCCAATTTTTAATGCAAAGTCAACTTATCAAAAAATCCCCGCCCTATTTGCAACGAGCAAAAGTGGGGATTTTTAGTGGCTAGTTTTTTTGGTTGATGGGCGGTACTTTCCCAGACGCACTCGCCACATGAAGAAGCCGCGTTTCTTAACAAACAACCTGCGATTTCAGGCTCTTTACCCGACGGTTCTTGTGGGATGGGCGTCCCGCCCGTCCAGAAAGGGCGGGCGGGACGCCCATCCCAACTTTCAAGAGTGTAAATTATTTAATTGGCGCTCCTTATTCTCTTTGGGCCTTAAAGGCTAAGACTGTGCTTGCAAACTTTTTTGCTGAGTCTCGCGTCTCCAGAAGCAGCGATGCTATCTTGGTTGTTACCTGTAATTATTTTTGACAGTAAATTTTTTAGAAAAACGGGTGCTTCGCGCTTTCCCAGTAGAACTTAGCGTTGATAGAATCCAAGCCAAGCGTGCTAAAAATGATTTTTGGCAGTTTGCTCCCACAATCCACCCACAATTTCACACTAAAAAATTATGGAATCTCTTGCTTACCTCGAACTTGCTCTTGTTTGCGAAGCACCCGCCGAGTCGAAAATTTTTGATCGGCCCAAGTGGCAAAACCTATCGAGTCAGACTTACGTCCGTTTGCTGTCTCTGGCTTTGATGCTGTCGGTTTTGAGTGCAGCCGGTTCGGCTTTTGCTCAAATAGATCCGGGATATCCCAATGTGCGAGCGATTCAAGACAGGTTGCGGGAACTTGGTTATTTTCCCAGATCGTCAACAGGTCAACTCGGCCCGGTAACAAAACAAGCGCTGACTAACTTTCAGCGAGACTATCAACTGTCGCTGACTGGTAGGCCCGATCGAGCTACTGTGATCGCACTCAACAGTTTTGCCGGGGATGACGATCGACCTTTTAATACCTCTTTGACAACATACTATACAAATTATCGGGAGCTGCGTTTTGGAGACGCGGGTGCAGATGTTTCGGCACTCCAGCGCAGGTTGAGGCAGCTAGGCTACTTCAGCGCCCATCCCACAGGGAGTTTTCGCGAAGTTACTCAAAATGCGGTTAGATACTTCCAGCGAATTAATCGACTGCGGGTAACTGGAATTGCCGATAGGCAAACTTTAGCTTTACTGTTTGGTTCCACCCGCCCGATTCCTCCCGTTACACTTCCAGGGAATATTTCGGGAAATGGCGGTTGCAAGGGGCTGCGGTTCGGGGACAGAGGGGCGACGGTAGACTTGATCCAGCGGCAGTTAAAAGCTTTGGGCTATTTTGAAGGCGGCGTTGACGGCAAGTTTCGCGAACGCACTCTCTACGCTGTGACTCGTTTTCAGCAAGATTACAATCTCGTTTCTGACGGCTGCGCTGATACTGCTACTTTGACTGCTATCGATGCCCAGATGAGGCAAGCTCGAATTACCTTACGGACTGAGGAAAATGAGCAACAGAGTAATGCCGGAGATTTTCTGGAGTTGGGCGACAGAGGCCCAGAAGTAGAATATGTGCAGCGGCGGCTGCAAGAATTGGGTTATTACAGGAGCCAGATTCACGGTTGGTTCGATCGACCAACTCAAGCAGCTTTGATCCGCTTTCAGAGAGATAGCGGGATGTTCGGGACTGGAAGAGTCGATCGCAGCACTCGATCGGCTTTGCGGCAAGGCAACAGGCAGGCAGCAGCGCCTGTGCCGCAAATTGTCGCTGGTCTGCGACGGGGCGATACTGGGCAGTAGTGTCCGACAACTTCAGTCTTCGCTCAGAAGTCTGGGCAAAAACCCCGCAAGAGTCAACGGAGTATTTGGAGCCGAGACCGAGTTTGCGGTGCTGTGGTTTCAGCAGGAATGCAATTTGTCACCGGCGACGGGTATTGCCACTCCGGCGACTTTGGCTGCGCTTCAAAACGGATTAGCTGGCCGGGTAGCTGTTCCTGCTGTTCCAATTAGCAGCAGTTTGAACTCTCGATCGAGCATTCAGCAATTACAAAGGCGACTGCAAGACCTCGGCTTTTACACAGGCTCGACCGGCGGAGTTTTGGATGCTTCGACGAGAGACGCCATCGAGCGAGCGAGTCCGCAGTTACGGGGTCAGCAGCGACGATTTGTTGAGCCAAACTTTTTAGCCCCAGCCTTGCGGCTACATCAAGGAAATCGGGTTTCTGCTTTCCGACTCATTCCTGAAATGATGTATTTTTCCTAAGAAACCCGGTTTCCGCGTAACTGCGATCGCACTTGGGCTACCAATTTTTGTTAAAACTTGTAACAAGCCGTACTTAAAATGCGAAAATAGTGTACATTCACTCGATTGAATCCGGGGCGCTGCTGCCGTGCCCGGCGATCGACCTCGGACAAGACCAATTGCTGGAAACCAAAGACGGCCATCCCATCCGCAAAGCTTCGTGGCACACCGTATGAATGGTTAGCTGGCAGTCTAGCAGGTGCAACCCAGACTTTTCAGCTTGCTTCATGCCAATTTTCAAAATCGAATCGTTGTTAAATTCGATCGTTCTGTTGCACTGAACGCAGACTAGGTGGTGGTGGTGGTGCGGGTAAGGCTGGTTTATTTCATAGTGTTTGTGACCTTCTGCTAGTTCTAGTTCGCGGAGCAGGCTCATCCTTGCCATCAACTTTAAAGTTCGGTAAATGGTGGACAAGCTAATGTTTTCGCCGCGATTTTTTAACAAAGTGTACAAATCCTCCGCACTCAGGTGATTTCCTTTGGGGAGGTTCTGAAACACGTGCAAGATGGTTTCCCGTTGGGGAGTCATCCGCCAGCCTTTGTCATTGAGTTCGGATTTGAATGAGGACGCGGTATAAAGTGCCATAGTGACCCTCTCAAGAAAGTCTGCCTATTGACAATCATACACAACGATGGAGATATTTTTCAAATATCGCAGCTTATTGAAAAAAGATTGAGGAAAAAATTTGGTTTTTGATATTGTTTGACTTTTAACCAGCTTTATGAGTGATATCAAATCCGGTAGCATCGGAATTATTCCTCTCTGTATTCTCTCCCTCTGGGTTCTGGAGCGCCCTCTGCGGTTAAATCATTCCGATACAACCGGAAACGATATGAAAGCATCCAAGATACAAGCCCCCGGATTCATCCGTGGGGTCAATACTTCAATTCTTTAATCTAAAATCTAAAATCTAAAATCGATTGACTTGCAGCAGAGGACAGAGAAGTTGTTTAGAAGTAAATATTGTTACTTCTGCCGAATGCCTCATGCCTTCTGCACAAGTGCGAAATGCCTTGCTCCCTGATTAATCGCGCTGACTGACCGGCCAAATTTAAGTTAGAGACTCCAGATAGTCGCGGACGCGGTTGCGACGCTTAGGTTGGCGGAGTTTTTGCAAAGCTTTGGCTTCAATTTGGCGGACGCGCTCGCGGGACAAGTCGAGGGCACGACCGATTTCTGCCAGCGAATAGGGGTGTCCGTCACCCAAACCAAAGCGCATCAGAATTACATCTCGCTCGCGGCTGGTCAAATCTGCCAGCAGTTGCTGCAAGTCGCGGTGCAAAGCTTCTCGCATCAGCATTTCTTCTGGGGAGATGCTGTCGGTTTCGAGTAAGTCACCCAACTCTGTATCTTTTTCGTTGCCCACTTTGGTTTCCAAAGAAACAGAACGGGGGACTCGCAGCAAAACTTCTCGGACTTGGGGCGCCGTCATGTCTAACTCAACAGCAATGTCTTCGATCGTAGCTGTCCGACCTTTTTCTTGAGAAATTTTGCGCTGGGCTTTTTTGATTTTGTTAAGTTTTTCGGTGATGTGGACGGGGAGGCGAATGGTGCGGCTTTGAGTGGCGATCGCCCGCGTAATTCCCTGCCGAATCCACCAGTAGGCATAGGTGCTAAACCGATAGCCCCGCGTCGGGTCAAACTTTTCTACAGCTCGCTCCAGTCCGAGAGTACCTTCTTGTATTAAGTCGAGCAGTTCTAAACCGCGATTTTGATATTTTTTCGCCACCGAAACCACCAGGCGCAGGTTCGCCTTAATCATGTGGTCTTTCGCTTCGATGCCTTCAGCTTGAACTCTTTCGATCGTCTCAACCGTCATCTCGGCTAACTCGGCCCACTGGCGCTTGCCTTCGGACATAATCCGCTTGAGTTCTGGCACGTCACTGACACCAGCGGTTAATGCCCAGCGTTCCAGGGAAGGTTTGTGTCCCAACTGTGCGGCTAACCGATCGCGCACTTCAATTAAATGCACGAAGCGCCCAATTAGCCCTTCTTCCTGGGAGGCGACGGTGTTGCGTAATTCCAGCAATTTGATATAGCGCTGAACTTTTTGAGCTTCCGAGACTTCTTCGTCTCTACCCAAGAGACGAACCCGACCTATTTCTTGGAGGTACAGGCGCACTAAATCTGTAGTGCGACGGTTGGCATTTTTTTGCAATTTGGCTGCTGGGTCTGCATCTTCTGTCTCTGCTGGGTCTTGGTCGAGCAGTTCGTCTCCAGCTTCTTCAACATCTTCATCCAACACATCACCTGGCAAGGGATTGACTCGCAGTTGTTCGTCGAATTCAGCTTCAGCGTAAAAAGAGGTGGCTGGCATAGTGATTTTCTCAGTGGCTCCGGTGAAAAGATGCTACGCTTGGCGGTTATTTATAATTAAGATGCCCACTTGGTTAAGACGAAGCATCACCGCTTTGTGTTTCTTTAGTAACTTTCCTGACTTTTCTGCTGTTGGAGAGATCGAACTTTTGCTGCCCCACTTGTTTTACCAAGATTCTGGAAAACGCTAAGAACTTTCTGATGTAACAGGTTGAAGGCCCGAAAAGTGTGTTGTACTTCTTTGTTTATGTAGCTAGTATAGATAGTGACTGGCTAGAAACAAGTGACGTTAGTCAGAAGTTAAGTTAATCTTCATCACCGATAACCTGGTTCCCGATCACTTCGGAAAATTAGCCATTTTTTTAATAAAACTTTATATAACTCGGCGCTGTTGATTAAATACGCTGCAGTGAGCGCCGAAGTTTAATCCATTATAGAATATGGGTCTCAGAGTTGCTATAGTCCCCTGTACCGAGTTATTGGCTGACGCAAAAACTGGGTTTATTCCTCAATTTTCTGGATTAAAACCTAGAAGTTGGAGGAATAAACCCGGTTTCTGGATTTTTTGTGCGTAAGTCGCGACTTTGAGGCGACGATCGACCGATAATTGTTTTGCTGTTGGCTGCTGCTTCCGGCTTAACATCACGCCCCGAACACCAGCATCTGAAACCGGGTTTTTTGGCCAGGGCTTGCATATCAAGCGCAAGTTTTTCCTAGCTGTTACCCGGTCGGGTTTTAGTGAGAATGGTGCGATCCTCTTCTGTAAGCTTCGCTAACGGGCGCGAGTCAACTCAAATTACAATTGCTAGCGCGGGTAAAGTTTCATCAGTTCCCTCACCTGTTCGGCGTGATAGGAACTGCGAGTTAAGGGAGAAGCGACAACTTGCAAGAATCCCAAAGATTCGCCAAACTTTGTCCAAGCATCAAACTGTTCTGGAGGCACAAAGTTTTCTACGTTCAAGTGCTTTTGAGTCGGTTGCAGGTACTGTCCAACTGTTAAAATATCGCAGCCCACAGCCCGTAAGTCCTGCATCGCCTCCCGAATTTCGGCGTCTGTTTCTCCGAGTCCCACCATGATGCCGGATTTGGTGTAAACCCCAGGTGCGAGTTGGCGGCTTCGCTGCAATAGTTCCAAGGTGCGATCGTACTTTCCTTGCGGCCGCACCTTGCGGTAAAGTCGCTTTACGGTTTCGGTATTGTGGTTGAGTACCTCTGGCCCGGCTGCGAGAATGATTTCTAAAGCTTGCCAGTTGCCGCACAAGTCGGGAATCAAAACTTCTATAGTTGTATCGGGCATCGCCGATCGCACTGCTTGAATGCACTCGACAAACTGAGACGCGCCCCCATCCGGCAAATCGTCCCGGTTGACAGAGGTAATTACGACGTGGTTGAGTTTGAGCCGCTGCACCGCTTGCGCCAATCTTTGGGGTTCTGTGGGATCTAAAGGTTGGGGCTTTTTCTCAAAATCGATGTCGCAGTAAGGACAAGCGCGGGTACAAGCCGGGCCCATAATCAAAAATGTCGCAGTACCTGCGTTGAAGCATTCGCCGATGTTCGGACACGACGCCTCCTCGCAAACCGTATTCAGGGATAAATCCCGCAAAATTTCTTTGACGTTGCCGACGCGCTCCCACTGGGGGGCTTTAACTCGCAACCACTGGGGCTTAACTGTCACGTCTGTCTCCGCCTGAGTAGTGTTTTACAAATCATTATATAGGAGCTTGCTCAATTTTCACTTGAATGTGATAAGCTTAAAACATAGTGACTAATTTCGGGATGTAGCGCAGCTTGGTAGCGCACCTCGTTCGGGACGAGGGGGTCGCAGGTTCAAATCCTGTCATCCCGATTGCTTTTAACTCTTCACGGGTAAAAAGTTTCAGATTTATTACCCTCTAGGATATTCGAGTTTCCGCTCATCCTTCGCTCAGTCCGACTCTTCTAATTCGCTGAGTATCTCCAAAACTGCTTCTAATCCTGTCATCCCCATTATAAAATTAGATTGGATATTCCGCAGCAAGGGAGTGTGTTGTGGGCGATCGTCCGTCTGTGTATATTTATCGTTGGGATAAATTAATGGCTCTGGCGATTCCCTAGGGGATAGCTGCGCTTCACGGGCGTGTTAATTCCCCTTTGCTAAATAAGCAACTGTAGCAACTGTTTTGGCAGAGGGAATTATAGAAGAAAACGTAAACAATCAGAGCATTAGTAGAGAGCAGAGAACAAGTCTTTGCCTTCTGCCTCTGTGATGATTTGGGACTGTGTTCGATCGCAGGTACTTGCTCAATGCTGAGAACTTTGAGCAAGGTTTAAAACCGGAGGCAAGTATAAATACTGCAATAATTATTAAAGACAAGTTAATCAACATTTACATCTTGAGATAGATGAATTAAGATCGGGATGAGGTTATAATGATGTTAATTGTTAGCTTGTCTAAAACTAACCCAAAAACCGGAAGATATTTTAATGCAAATAAGTGGCAAAGCCTTCGGCTCCTGCTCTCGCTGCGAAACAGTACCCGCAAAAATAGAGAGCAGCGGAGGTCTATACCTGTGGTTTCCAGTATCGCACACGCTCAAAAAGGTTATTTCTTCACTAACCCAGGCTGATCTTGAATTCCGGCTGTTAGAAGAGAGCAAGTGTTTGTACGTTATCCTTGAGGGAATAGCAAAAGAAAAGTTTAGCGCCCTAGCATCATCGGTGCTGACAACTCAAGAGTTGAAAGAGACAAAAGTTTTGTGGATGCGCGAAGTTGAACAGCCTAAATTTAGCGATTTTTATCGCAGCACTTCCTTAGACAGTTTTATTAATTTTAGCAAGTCTGATTGGCTGTTAGATTTATTGTACGAACAACGCATTACTACGCATTTTCAGCCCATTGTTTATACCTCAGATACTTCTAAAATTTTTGCCCATGAAGCCCTGCTCCGAGGAATTGACGAGCAAGGAAACTTAATTTATCCGGGCCGGATTTTTGCCCAAGCAGAATCAGCAGGTATAATTTTTCAATTAGATGCTTTAGCCCGGACTCGCGCTATCCGGGAAGCCCATGTGTACGATCTCAAAGAATTACTTTTTATTAATTTTTCTCCGACTTCAGTTTACGATCCCGCTACGTGCCTGCGAATGACTGTACAGGCTATTGATGAAGCGGGAATTCCTCACAGCAATATTGTTTTTGAAGTAGCCGAATCTCAGCACCCCCCCGATCTCGATCACTTGATTAAGATTCTGAGGTTTTACCGAGAAGCGGGATTTTTAATTGCCCTGGACGATTTCGGCAGCGGTTCTTCTAATTTAAATTTGATGCACCAACTTCGTCCTGATTTTATTAAGTTGGATATGCAATTGATTCGCAACGTCCATCAAGATTATTATAAGGCCCTAATTACTGAAAAGATGTTAGAAATTGCCGCTCAATTAGAAATTAAAACTGTTGCTGAAGGTGTGGAAACTTTGGAGGAGTTTGAGTGGGTGCGGGAACGGGGAGCCACTTTTGTTCAAGGTTATTTGATTGCTAAGCCGACTTCTCCGCCGATCGCAGTTACGAGCTATATTGGTGCTCAAGCAGTTCCTGTGTCTGCTTAAAAAAATTGTAGCACATCTGTAAGGATCGTAAATTAGATCTCTTGCAAAATTCTTTTTAATCAAATTTTGGAACGGGCTCTCCGGCCCGTTCCACAAATTTTTTTTTCTGTGGAACGGGCCGGAGAGCCCGTTCCTAGCTATTTTTGCAAGAGGTCTATTAAATAATTTACACAAATTTGTGGGATGGGCGTCGGGCCCGTCCACTCATGACGGGCCCGACGCCTATCCCACAACAATATCAAAATTGTAAGTTATTTAATTCTCATTCCTAAGTCTGACGCACCCTACAAGTTAAATTAGCCTTTTAAACGCTCAAATTGCGCCGCAGAAAGCTTTCTAAGGATTCCATTTTCATGCTGTAGATTGATTCCAAGTTTTGCACTTCTTCGGGAGTGCAGAAATACTCGTTACCCAGCAATACCCGCAAAGTTCCTAAGTCTTTTTGAGCTTGAGGATTCAATAAACCCAAGGCATTTCTCAAACCGTCAAACACCATCAGCGGCGGGTTGATTACCATCGGTTCGCGCTTGAATAAGCGTGCAAAAATGCGGGGAATGTCGTCTCTTGTCAGCACATCCGGGCCACCGACTCGCAGAATTTGGTTGCGGGCGCCCTCGACTGTTGCCGAATCTACTGCAATATGAGCTAAGTCGTCGGTACTGACAACAGAGGTGCGGTTTTTGCCGTCGCCAATCAGCAGGTAAAGTCCGGTTTCTCGAAATCTTTCTGCTAGCGGTAACAAGCTGGAAGCAAAACCTGCAGGCCGCAAGATTGTATAATTCAAGCCGCTGTTTTGCAGGTATTTTTCTACTTCTCGCTTGGCTTTGAATACTGCGGAATCTTCGTATCCCCGATCGACTCCCAGTACCGAAATAAAGACAAAGTGCTGCACTCCGGCTTCTTTGGCGCAGTCGATCAATTCTATGTTAGCGCGGTAGTGTACTGCTTGAACGTCGCCGCCGGTGCCGTGGCTGCTGATGATGTATTGCACTCCTTGGCAGGCTTTTTTAATATCTTTGTCTTGTTTTAAGTCGCCGATAAAAATTTCGGCGCCTCGGTTTTCTAGTTCACAGTAGCGAGATGCGAGGCGAACGAATGCGCGGACAGGCTTTTCTTGCTGTCTTATTTCTCGTACAATTCGGCGACCTAGTGCGCCTGTTGCTCCGGTTACTAAGAACATGATTTTTAGTTGTTGGTTGTTATTAACTGGATCGGGACTTACGCATAGGATCGAGAAACCGGGTTTCTTAAATTTATCGTTGCTAATCCTAAGATTTATGGTAGAAACCCGGTTTCTTTTGCCTTAGT
The DNA here is from genome assembly GCF_036701935.1 of Microcoleus sp. M2_D5. Classification (NCBI taxonomy): domain Bacteria; kingdom Bacillati; phylum Cyanobacteriota; class Cyanophyceae; order Oscillatoriales; family Microcoleaceae; genus Microcoleus; species Microcoleus sp. M2_D5. The sequence continues at coordinate 39,237 of NZ_JAUBRP010000004.1, forward strand.
TTTATTTATAACTCATAAATCAAATTTCGACAATTACGGGGGCGTGGTCGCTGGGTTTGATTAATTTTCTGGGAGCAATATCTATTGTACAGTTTTTTGCTTGTTCGTACAGGGGAGCGCTGAGATAATGGTGGTCGATTCTCCACCCGTTGTTGCGGGGAAATGCGGCGGCGCGGTAGTCCCACCAGCTATAATGACCTCCTTCTGCGGTGAATTTGCGAAAGGGGTCGTTTAATCCTAATTCGATGATTTCTGTGAGTGCGAGGCGTTCGGCGACAGACAAGCCGACGGAGTTAGCATTGGCTTTGGGATTGTGGATATCTCGATCGTCCGGGACGATGTTGAAGTCGCCGCAAATGCACAATTTGGGGGATTTGTCTAGTGCTATTTTGAGGTATTCTTGCAGCAGTTTGAGCCACTTTAGTTTGTACTCATATTTCTCGCTACCGACTTCGGAACCGTTGGGAACGTATACGCAAATAATGCAAATATCGTCTATAACCCCGGCTATTAGGCGTTTTTGTTCGTCAAAAATACCTGTGGCTTCGTCGCCGAGAAGGGGGGCAAATCCGGTGCTGATTTGCGAAAGGGGCGATCGGCTAAAAATGGCAACGCCGTTGTAGGATTTTTGACCGGAAATGTAGCAGTTGTAGCCGAGGTTGGTGAAGGGTTCTAGGGGGAAGTCTTTGTCTGTGACTTTGGTTTCTTGGAGGCAGAGAACGTCTGGGTAGTTGGTTTGCAACCAGCTAGTAACGTGTTCTATGCGGGTGCGAATTGAGTTGACGTTCCAGGTGGCGATTTTCATTTTTTGTTTGTTATATACTCTTTGATTACTTTCCCGATCGTGAAGTGCGATCGCCCGTTTTGTTTGACTGTTTCAACTAATGACCGCCGTCCTAAAGATTGCATGACTTTCAAGAGTTCTGGCGGTGATAGTTGCAGGTTTTCTGGTATTTGGGAAATGTCGGCTGGTGCGGGGGTATTGGCTAGCCAACCCATAGCCTGTTGTTCGGATGCGGTTAGGCGATCGAAATGCTGGTGCAGGAGTGATTCTAAGTCTCCTAAGAATAGGGTATCATAGGAGAGGAATTCGGAAACGCTACCGCCGAATAAGTCTTGAATCAATGTGGCAACTATATTTAACCATAAGGGATTGCCTCGGTAAAGGTCGATTAGTTCTAACCATCGATCGGGTTCTGCTAATCCTTTTTCTCTGAATATTTCTTGTGCTTCGGGGCCTAAACCGTTGAGTTGCAGAGATTTGCAGGGGCGGTTTTCGCCTTCTAAGGCGGCGATTTCTCTGGGTTTTTCCCAACTCAGGAGGATGAGGCAACTGTTGTGGGATGATTCTGTTATTTGTTTGAAGAATGCGCCGTAATTTTCATATCCTGGTTGGTAATTTCCTGCGAGTTGTTGGCTGCTGAAGATGGTTTGCACATCATCGAGGATGATGAGACAACGGTGCGATCTAAAGCATTCGATAAGTGAAGGTGATGCGGATTATTGCTGCTGGGACAGGAATTTAATTAAATCAGTTTGGAGTGATGCTAGGGGTGGAGAATTGCGGAGACTTCGCCAGATGATGCGATCGAATTCGTGTTGAATTTGTGGGATTAGTTGGAGGGTAAGGGCGGTTTTGCCAATACCGGATAAGCCTAGGATGGTGATGAGGCGGGTGCGGCCGAAAATCCAGTTTTCGAGGGTGGTGAGTTCGGATGTGCGGTTATAGAATAGGTTGGGTTCTGGTGCATCGGATAAGTCTTGACGTACTGTAAGTTTAGCGTTCTCTGTCGGTTTATTTAATATATCCTCGTTTTTTTGTGTTGGTTCGGGGACTGTGACAGATAGGGAACCCTCTGTGGAGACTTTACCTATCTGCACGCAGCCATTCCCAGTAATTGAGAAATTCGAGAATTGCCATCTTTCCACTGTGGGACGAAAGTTAGATTGATTGATGTCTTCACCTAATGTTTGTGAAAGAAGCTTCCATAATTTTGCTGCTTCCTTCCGGATGTGCTCTCTGCTACGCTTGCAATTTTCGGCTATTTCTGGGTATTTCTGACGTTGCCAAGTGCCGCGCAATATAGATTGTTGTATATGATCGAGGTGTTTTCCCGTTTCGGAGAACACAATGTCGTCAGCCCATTTTGCGACTTGCCGATCGTCCATAGGTCGATTAAGGGGTTGTGGTTTTGCCGATTGCTACCCTACTTTATCCTACTGTTGTCTACTTTGGCTACTTTATCCTACTGTTTCCTCCTTTTTTAACTCAAAAAATATTTAACAAATACCTACACTATCCTACTAAAAATAGTAACTTTAATTAACCAACTCTAAGCTTTATGTACTATAAAAGGTAGAGGATGCTTTTACGGCGTCTCACATACTTTTTATCTGAAGTTCCCAAGGAGATTTCAAAATGAAAAAGTTACTGACCGCAACAGGAACAGCCATGTTGCTTGCTAACATGACGATCGCCCCTGCATTTGCTGATTCACTGGCACAGCAAACCACACCAAGGCAACAGCAGCAGGTTGTATTACCCGAAGGGGTAATGATCGGCGATGCAGAATTAGCACAAGTTGAGGGGGAATGGAAGTGGATTGCTGGGGCGGCGGTAGTTGGAGGAGGTTTTCAAGGTTACAATGAATACCAAAACTGCGTAAGTGCTGGTCGAAGAGACTGTTGGACAGCCGCTGCTAGTGGCGCAGCAAATGGAGCATTGAGTTGGGGAACTGCTGCTGCTACGTTCGGTCGAGGAGGTGGCTCTGGTGGAGCGCGTTTTTTCCAAAATGGTCAGAGAATTAATGGTATAAGAGTCTTTACTCGTTAAAAGCTCTATAGTTCAGTTAAAAAGTTCCCAAAATAAACTTGGGAACTTTTGTTTTAATACTGGGCATTCTATTATGCTGCTGAACATGACTACTTGCTTGGCTGTAAATATTTGAAGGCCTTCGTATCCAAATCCGAAATAAATGTTAAAAATAACAGCGGCTTATACTGGTATTTTAAATATAATTATAAGCTTGGGATTTCTTGTTTTACCAGTCTTTAGCAAAGATATAACTCCCTATCGTACCCTTCGCTATCAAGGAGTAATAGGTCAAACAAACTATTACACCTGTGGCCCTGCGGCTGTAGCTACCCTACTTACTCACTACTACGGTCAACAGACTTCAGAATCTGAGATTTTAGACCTGTCAGAAAAAGCAATGGAAGGAAGCGGTAAAAGCCCAGAAGAAAGAGGAGTCACCGCTTTAGCATTAAGACAGGCTTTAGGTGAGAAAAGCATTCAAACTAGAGGGATGCGACTTACCCTAGCATCGTTAGCCAACTACTTTCGCAAAGGGGGACTGCCTGTTGTTTTGCACGTCACCAAACCTCAAATGCACTATGTTTTAGCCGTCGGCATGGTAGGGGATTGGGTAATTTTAGCAGATCCATCATGGGGACGGCGCATTCAACCTCTTGGTGCTTTAGTAAATGAACAAGGTTTTAGCGGTGTAACCCTTGTACCACTTCCACCTGAAAACTTGATTTCGATTGCAAAAGAACAGCAAAGCGAAACGCTACGTTGGGCAGAATTCCGTGTTGCAAGACTCAACTCACTGAGAAGGAAGTTATGATCAAGCGAGTTCATCTTCTGCCGGTCGCTTTGTTAATCTGTCAGCCTGCACTGGCTCAACTTCCCATTGACCCCTTGCGACTGCCACAAGAAGAAACGGGAGGCTACACTTACACTTTTGGTGCTAGCTACATACCAGACGGAAGAGAAGGATTGGATTTCGATAGAGAAGGGAATCCATTTAATTTTGAGACATTCAACCAATCAATTAACTTTTCTGCTTCAGGAAGCTACAGTTTCAGCCCCAATTTAGGTATTTCAGCCAATATTAACCCTAATTTGTTCCTTGGCAGGCAACAACGAGATTTTAGCAACCGTACTGAAAAATCAATAGAAACTAACACTGACCTTGGCGCAGGTTTATCTGTAGAATACCGTCCCAATCCTGGCTCTAACCTAGATCCTCGTTTTTCAGTCGGTGTTGCTTACCCTTGGACAGTGACAGTTCAAAGCCAAGCTAGTTTAATCAGAGATCCTGTAATCGTCTTAGCTTCTGTGGGATATTCTCAACCGTTAGACTCTGCTAATAGCAGTCTGAATTTAGGACTGGGAGCGGGGTTTGTAGCAAATGAAAGAGTTAGCTTCAGTGCTTCTGCTAACTACGCCATACCTATCGGCGATACTAATTTGCCTGTAACTTCCCTGTCATTCCGCACTGGTTATAGTTTGGATGATCGAGGAAATCAGGATATCGGCTTACGCACAACTCTTAGCGTGCGAGGTGGAGATACGAGAATAGGAGTTGGCATTGAGTGGGGAGGTAGAGGAAATATTGGTTCCCAAAGACAAAACAGCAATTCCACAAACAATCCTGAGCCAACAAATAGAAATACACCTACTATTATAGATCGCGCGCCGTCTTCTGTCCCTTCTCCATCAGTCAACTTTCCAGCCACTCAGTCTACAGGTAATATGCCCTCTGCAAACGATTCCAACATTAGCACAAATCCTGTATTAGGAGACAGTACAAGGGATGCGTTTCAACAACTAGATCGGCGCTTGCAGGAAAAGGATGTTCAGATAGAAGCTTTACAGAAGCAAGTTAGAGAACTGCAAGGGAGTTTAGAACGTTTGCGCTGCCAGCTTCCTGAAAATCAGCAAACTTGTGAAAAAGCGCCTTAGCCATACGAATAAGCAAACTTTTTTTATCCGATAATGCTCTCAATATTCTAGTGTTTAATAAAAAGCGATCGCCCTTAAATCCCAACTTGTCCCGTAGGGAATCGCCCCTCACTTCCCCCTGTAATTGCAAAAAAATTACATCCAAGATAAACTAGGAAATAGAAACTAAGCAACCTCTGATGCTGAAAGCAAAAATATAATGAAAACTAAAAGCTTCACAGTCATCATTTACAAAGAAGAAGATATGTACATCGCCGAATGTCCATAAGTCGGCACAATTGACCAAGGCGAAACCATAGAACAAGCGATCGCCAATCTCAAAGAAGCTACAAGGCTCTATCTCGAAGAGTGTCCTTTACCCGACGAAATCACTCCCAGGTTTGTAACTAGCATAGAGGTTAGCTATGCCTAGGTTGCCCAGAATATCAAGTAAGCGAAGTAATTCGCGTACTAGAGCGTTTAGACTTTAAAATACAGTCAATCCTAACAAAGCTATTAAATAAACGTGGTGTTCTAGATAGGAAATAACTCCTGATTCTACTTGCTTTAATACCCCTTGGTGCAGATTTAATTCCGGTAAAATATGCACAAAAACATAAGCTACCGAAACCCCACTTGCTGCTGAAAGCCAGCGGTTGCGAGGAATAGGGGCAAACCGCAACTTGCCGCAAAATAAATGTGTCAGCGCTAAACCAATGGCACTCAGCGCGGTTAAAGCTAAAGTATTAGGAGCCGATCGCAAAGCTGCTGTTATTACCATAACTCTGCTCTACCCAATTAATCCTCTGCTAAAGCTTTAATGACTTGGTGATACCGTTCTTGTACATCTTTCTGGTCTTGCTCCTGAGAGATTTGTTCGCGGCTACTATTTAAAATCATCTCCGCGTGACGGCGTAAAGCTTCTCGTTGTTGGGAATTGCGGGTGTAAGTGGCGATGCAAGCTATAGCTTCCAATAAGCGAATTGTTACCGCCACGTCTGATTTACTGTATTGGCGAATTTGGTTAAATGCAGTATTGACTAAGCCTTCAAACGTCACTCCTTCAACAATGACGCGCAAATTATGTTCATCGTCGTAGCGATAGGGGGAGGGAAAATCCCTTTCAGCGAGGCGGGATAATCCGGCGCTGAGTCGATCGATACACCGAATCGCAGTAAACGGATCGTTGATACCAGGAGAAATTGCACGCAAGGCGATTTCCACTAACTGATCGATGGGAAATTCTACATCTTGATATTCATTCCGTTCTTTGCCCAGAATAAAAGCATCATTAATTTTTTTCTTCAGGCTTTGATTCACCTGTTTTTCCGGGAAAACCATCGCTACATCGCTACCCTTGACGATAAACTTTCCCGGTCGAGTTTTAAGACGTACAAGCAGATTGTACTGACGGGAAATTTTCATTAATTCCTCGTCATCGATTGCTTGCAAATAACCCTCGCCAGTGGCTTTGATTGGACTTGCTTCCGAGTCAAAATTTGCCGGAATTTCTCCCACTTTTCGCGAGTTTTTCGGTTTACCTTCTCCGATTTTTCCGGGGAACAGACGATCTAGAGCTTTGTCTAAATCGCCACTAACCTGAGTAATTACATGGGAGGCTTGAATAATGGTTGATGCGTGATGGATAAAGTAAATCAGTACGCCGATACTGGCAATTGCCAATCCGGTACCAACTGTAACCGAGAGTTGGGGTACAAAGAGACTGTATCCTTCTCCTTCTGCATGAATGGTTCGCAGTACGAGTAAACAGTAAATAAACGTAGCAATGAAAGTGCCAAGCACGATTTGATTGCCCGTATCCTGCATAAAACTACGCAGCAATCGGGGCCCAAAATTGGAGCTCGCCAACTGAAGGGCCACAATAGTAATGGAAAAAGCTGTAGCAACAACGCTGATCATTGAACCGGCAACCGATGAAAGAACCGCTCGCGCACCATCGGCTCCACCCGTGTAAATCCACCTCCAGTTTGGTATATTACCCGTGCGGTCAATTGTCAGCATGGCGATCGCCAAAATCATCGACCCCAGCGCCATCAAGGTTGGGATAAACCAGTAGCTAGAGTGCAGCGAGTCCCAAAGTTTGCTTAACTTGACATTTTTCATGAGTTGTGGTGGGGTTAAGATTTGCCGTTGCCGTCAGGTTGCGATCGCACTTCAATTAGTTTTTGCAGAGAACCGCTGATGCTGCGGGGTTTAGGAACTTCGCGATTACCAGCGGGCCATCCTTCGCGTTGACGTTTGCGATCGCCATCCGTCTCTTCGGTTTGGTCGTGAAACAAAATTTGCTGCGTAGGAAAGGGCAAGTCGATGCCATTAGCAGTCAGCTTTTCCTTAATCGCAGAAAGTACCTTGTCGCGCGATCGCAAATCGTCAATTCGTCGCGGCGGAGCAATCCACCATCGAGCGCGGATATTGACGGTACTTCCTGCAAGTTCCATCAGCAGCACGTCAGGAGCAGGGTCATTCAAAACCTCATCCACACTGTGCATGGCTTCCATCATTAACTGCTTGGCTCGGTGAATATCATCGCCGTAGCCGATACCAACGTCGTATTCCATCCGGCGTTTATCAAAGGCGGTATTCACAGTCACAGAATTGGTGAACAATTCCGCATTGGGAATTACAATCCGGCGACCATCATAGGTTCGGATTGTTGTAGCGCGAGTTTCAATATTTTCTACCGTTCCCTCAAAGTTTTTAAACACAATCTGGTCGTCGATTTGGAACGGTTCCGTCAACAGAATTAGGATACCAGCTAGGAAGTTTTGTAAGATATCGCGAAAGGCAAAACCAATCGCTACCCCGCTAATTCCCAGCAGTTGCACCAAATCGCCTGCTCTAAATGTAGGAATTACAATCGACAAGGCAATAAACAGACCCACCAAAACAGTAATACCCTGCGCTAACCTTCCCAACACCAGCCCCAAATTCCTGGATTGGCGGTGGTTGCGGGTAAGCCGCCTGACCGCTCTCTTAATTGACCTGCCAACAAAGAAAAAGATTCCGAAAACAAGGAACGCTAGTATCATATTAGGCAGCAGGACAATGAAGTCATCGATCATGCTCTCAATCTTGTCCCAGACTCCAGATATTTCTGCTGTCATAAAAGTTCCTCTTGCATCAGTCGTTATTGATATAGCAATCCTAAATCATTTGTGAATTTCGTACTGCCTCCCAAGGCATCGGGGAGGGTTGGGGTGGGGTAAAAAATTTACGACTCCTGCAAGGATTGCTATAGTATTAAAATTAGCCATGTCAAACTCTATCTTAAGGCTGTAGATTTCTGTTACGTGAGGCTAATTTAGGACTTACACGGTCACAGTAAATATTGGGGATGGTTCGTTACGCAGAAAGCTAACGCACCAACAATTTTTTTCAAGTGGATATCGCAGCCACATCTTCACCGTCGAGTTTTTGTGCGATCGCATCCAGCACCCTCTGTTCTGCTTCAGAAACCTCTCCCTTACTTTCGGCAATGCGACGGCATTGAGCTAATAGCGGTACTGCAAAGTCCGGGTTAAGTTGCTCTAACAATGCACCCAATGGTTTGGGGGACTTGATGTTAGCAGCAATCCTTTGGAGAGAATCGGCATTTAATTGCAATGCCTTCAATTCTGGCAGAATATCTTCCCAGTTTTTGTTGGGATAACTTGCCAAAATCATGTGAACCATAATTTGATCCATTCCTGCTTGCTGGGCGATGGCCACATCGAGATATTTCTCGCTTTGTTTCTGAATCGCTTGCAGCGTTTCGGTTCCAGGTTCTTCAGTCTCTTCCCTCACTTTGGCTTCGTAAAACTCGCGCGCCGCATATCCCAGCGCGTACAGCATCGTAGCATTCGTACTCGCACCAATCATCGCGCCAGCCAGCGGTACGTTGCGTAAAAAGCCCAAACCAGCTCTCATGGCGTTGCTACCGCCTAGCGCTAACCCAAAAATTGCCAAAACCTCGCCTTTTCGGGCTGGCTGTTGCAAATCCATCCCATAAGCGGCGGCAATTTCATAAACCATTTCGGTTTGAATCGCAGTAGTCGCCGCTAGGTCGATCGCCAGCAGTGCAGCCGCGACACCCGGTAAAATGCTGCTAGCAAATCCGACACCACCGGCTTGAATCGCTTTTTCCACCATAATCCGATGGGCAATTTCGCTGGGATATTCATTAGGATACTTTTGTTGGAGTTCATTGACTTGAGCTTCGGCTTTGGCTAAGTCAATGCGATCGCTGACCCCAACTAACCAATCAAGCCTGAGTACCCCTGCCACTTGTTTAACAAAGGGAAGATTGCCAACATAAGTCACCGCATCTCCGGTTCCTTGCGTCGCTTGTCCAATCCATCGATAAGTTTGTTTAGCAGCAGCTTCCCCCCAATCAACTGCTGTGTCAACAACCGCTTTGCCTGTATTCAGTGCAGATTCTGTTGTCTGGGCAATGAAATTTAACAAATCAGACTTTTGCTGTGAATTAGTTTCTTTGTTTGGGTTTGATTGGTCATCCATCACTGTTTTTTCAATTAACTACAATATGCCAGGTTTTCAGCTTGGACGTAGCCTCTCAGAGGCACTTTAATCGCCACCCAACCATCCGTTCCTATACTTTCAATCGTCACTCTTCGTCGGTTCGCGACGACTCCAACCCTTTCCCCTAGCGCAAACAGCTATTGCGGACAAACTTTGCGGTACGAATTGCTTCATCTGCTGCTTTGAACTGGTTTGATTTTCCGTAGGCTTTCAACTCAAAGAGTAGCATGGTTTTACGTCCTACTTTATACTATACGATTTAGCATAAGCTGTTCGACATCTAAATTGCATTTTTTGTGCGGGCGAGACGCCCACCCCACAACAACTTTATCAAGTTTTGACTGTGCAGTTTAAATGCAGGACAGCTTAGGATGTTTAGTGAGTCATTAAAACTTTAGAATTAAAGCCTGCCACCGAAGAAGGGGTTTTAGACCCAATTCTTTGATAAAGATGCTGGGAAAATTCCTAAAGAGGCGGTTGAACCCGTGGCAGCAGCGACAAAGACAAAGATAGCGGTCAACTATCCAGATCCCAGAGTTCTTAATCCCAACGAGTTGCTGAGTCGGGGTAGTGCTACAGCCCTAATTCATCAAGCTTTGGTCGATCGAGGTCAGATAAAACCGCTTCCAGACAAGGATAGTGCTAAGTACATTCCTAACAGTCCACGTCGCTAGTTCTGGTAAATAAGATTGACTTTTTTACTAGAAAGAATTGGTTTAAAGCCTCTGCCATAAGTGGGAGAAATTAAAAGAAGATTATTCATTACTCCAATCCTCGGACTTCCAGGTAGAGGTCTCTATCAACAGTCAACAGTCAACTGAACCCAGGATTCGATTGACTCGGAACCAGCGATAGCCGTAGGCTTCTAAAGGAATAGATGGCGAGTCGGCATCGAGAGATTCATACAGCCGATCGCCAAATAAATCGAACAGAGGGGTGTATTCGTGAGATTTCAGCGTAGCGGTACAAGGTTTGTCGGCGAGATTGTGGACAGCAATCACCGTCCTGCCTTCCCAGTCGCAGCAGTGGGCTAAAACCGAGGGAGAGTCGGTTTCCAGAATGTGCCACTTGCCCCTACCAAACTCAGGACATTGCTTGCGGATGCTGATTGCACGTTCAATCCAGTTAATCAATGAAGCAGGATCGCGCTGCGCTGCGGTGACATTGACTTGTTTGTAACCGTATTCTCCGATCGCGATCGCAGGTCTGGCAAGGGCATCAGTTGCAGCCGTCGAAAAGCCACCATTCGCTGCATCTGACCATTGCATCACCGTCCGCACGCTGTCTCTACCTTCTAGCGAAAGGTCATCGCCCATGCCAATTTCTTCGCCATAGCGCAGCATGGGTGTACCGGGCAGAGTGAACAGCAAACTGTAGACAAGTTCAATCCGGCGGCGAGATCCTCCCATCATCGGTGGTAAGCGGCGACGAATCCCGCGCCCGAAAATTTGCATCGTTTCATCAGGCGCAAATGCTGCAAAAATTTCCTCTCGTTCCGATGAAGTAATGCGATCTAGCGTCAGTTCATCATGGTGGCGCACAAAATTAAGCCACTGACAAATATCAGGAATATCGGGTAAGGTTTTTAGTCCCTCGCGCAATGCGGTGGATTCTTGACGCGCCAAGGCCAAAAACAGATGCTGGTTCAGCAAAAAGTTGAACAGAATGTGCATTCTGTCGCCCTTAGCAAAGTAGACAGGAATTTGCTCGCGATCGACATTTGCTTCTGCCAGCAACACAGCATCACCCTGACGCGATGACACAAACTCTCTCATTTCTTCCAAGAAACCTCGCAGCTTTTCGGGGTCTGCACCTTCGATGCCAATTCCTTTAATTAAAAACGGAACAGCATCAATGCGAAATCCAGACACGCCCAGTTCTAGCCAAAAACCCATAATTTTGCAGATTTCTTCTCGTACCGCCGGATTGGCAATATTCAAATCTGGCTGTTCTTTATAGAAGTGATGCAAATAGTAAGCGTTTGCTTGTTCGTCGTACTCCCAAATACTGTCCTCGACATCGGGAAATATCAGTTGTTCTGGATCAGTTTTGGGTGGATTTTCTGACCACACGTAGTAATCGCGATACTTGGAGTTTTTATCGCTTTTGGCTGCCACAAACCAAGGATGCCGATCGGACGTATGATTTACTACCAGATCGATCAGTACGCGAATGCCTCGTTCCCTTGCTTGGTGCATGAACTCGACAAAATCTCCCAGGGTTCCCAGTCGCGGATCGATGTTGTAGTAATCCATCACGTCGTAACCATTGTCCCGGTTAGGGGAAGGATAAAACGGCAGCAACCACAAACAAGTAATTCCTAGGGCGGATAAATAGTCTAGGCGGTCGATCAGTCCCTGAAAGTCGCCGACACCATCCCCGTCCGAGTCCATGAAGGTTTCAACATCGAGGGAGTAGACAATTGCGTTTTTATACCAGAGGTCTTTCATATCAGTAAATTTCTTAATAGAGAACGGTTTGAAATGGCTTTCTTTGTTCTGAAATCCGGTCACAGGGCTATTGAGAAAAATGAATTCCACGGCTATAGCTCATCTTTAGGTATATGAGCCTAAGTTCTGTTTGTACCAATTTAAAAAAATATATCAATATAAAGGTATGTTAACTATCTAGCAAGATAATAAATTACGTTTTTTAATTTAAAAAAATGGTCTAGCCGGCTGACTACAATTAGCAGGAGCGATCGCTATTTCCGATTAGATGTTCATCCAAGAAGCCAACTTGTTTAGCTTGTAGCGGCACTGTCTTGGCGAAAGAGAGCCAAGACAGTGCACAACCACCAACCTTAGTTAAATCGGCCAGCCCTTGTCAATCATAAGGATATAGGAGTTGTGTTTGCCTTTAGCGATCGCCCATGCTGCCAACTAATCCTCTACCCAATTGAGTAACCCAAGAGAAGTAACAGCTCCAAAAAAGTGAGCGCCAATCAAATTGACGTTTGCCATCGTCACAAAAATATCTAGGGAACGAATCACATTTTCTGGCGTATAAGCTGCGAGCGCTTGCGGTTGACTCAGAGTTTTTGCTAGCACTACAGCAACTGTTTCTTCAGAAGCAACAAACGCGATTAATACCCCCACCAAACTAGAAACTAATCCAATCCGTAATGTGTGAGTAATATGTTCTTTGCTGGGATATACCTGGGAATTTTCGGCGTGCAAAAGTCTGCCTAAAAGCCGATAGCGAAAATCCCAAAAAATTCTAAAGCACAGCAATAAAAGACCAACGATCGCTAAAAACACCCCGAAACCAATACCTGCATTATTGGTTTGTTGGCTCATGTTGCGACCCAACATAGCAAATAATAAAACTATGCCGGAAACAGCACCAAAGAATAACTGTATCCAAAAGCTAAATCTACTAAACAAGCGAAAAGTTGTGACGAATTCGCTTTGGGTTAGCGGTTGTGGCAAGGATTCTGGTTGATTCATTATATCCACCTTATTGCTGAATTGAGCATCCAAATAAACGAAGTAAGAAAGAGGTTATGCTTGTCTTCCTGGCGATCGCCTTGTGGTTAGCTATTAGATTTTTCCTGAAAAGTCAGTTAAGGGCAGGACAGGATGCCGGATGTTTGGGAACCGAATTCGACAATTTCCGGTAAATAAAAGGTTGAACTCAACACAGCAACTGCCGTTGTGGTTGATTTGATTTTCCTAAAATCCTCCCGGTTCTGAACAATCAACTTTTTGCGACAATGGGAATTTAGAGTCTTAAAAATCGACTTAGGCAAAACGTCTATTGTCTTTGTTCACCATTTCAAAATCTTGCTTCAATCTCCATTTAATCTAACTAGCCCAACCTTGCCATCTGTCTGATGCCATAAGAAAATATCCTCCTGATGGAAGATGATTGAGGAAAAATTTATGATACAGCTTTGAGTTAAGTGCGATCGCACTATTGGCGATCGATGCTTGATTCCCAACAGCCGCACTGGGGCGCATCCATTCTTGCAACTTCCATAAGCTAGTTAGGACAGTTATTGCAGATTTGTCAGATATATCATTATGGAAAAGCAGGTATTTTTGCTTTCCGTTTACACCTTAGCTCTTGATAGCATTCTGATTTTTTGTTGACATTATTTTTATGGTCGCCAATTCTAATTGTTATTCTAACTTTGGTTAAAGAAATTTTTATCAAAAATCTACTATACCGCTGGCAGACTCCTCCATCATGGAAGCCATCTCATAGCCCCTAAAGCTATATTTGTCAAGCCCAATAAATGTGAAATTTATTACTCAATCAACCGATGACACTCCCGCTCAAGACAGATTCAAAAAAAATCTAAACAAGCTAATCTTTAAAGAAATAAATAATAACATAAATTATCTGTTTAAGAACTCAGTTAGCTGGACAGGAATGCACTATTGGGTATGGCAGCAGTCGTTAACAACTAAATTGTCAAAAAATATGAAACGGGACAACTCACCCACCGACAGCATTAAAGACTCAATTGGACAGGCAGCTTCTCATCCCTGGTTTGAGCGACTGGCAAGATTGGGATATGCTTCCAAAGGCTTAGTTTACTTTATTGTCGGTTTTTTAGCAGCACAAGCCGTCTTCAGTATCGGCGGCAGGACAACCGATACTAGCGGTGCATTATCAGAAATTGTTAACCAACCCTTCGGTAAATTTCTGCTATTTCTTGTAACAATTGGCATTATTGGTTATGCCCTTTTGCGTATCGTTCAGACAATTCTCGACCCAGAACACCAAGGACAGAAAATGGATGCCAAGCGAATTGCCCAACGCATTGGCTACGCATTAAGTGCTTTAGCTTACGCAGGTTTAGCTTTAACGGCTGTAAAACTGATAATGGGTTCGGGCGGTGGTAAGAGCGATACAACCGAAGATTTGACAGCCCAAATTTTAGCGCAACCGTTTGGAGAGTGGCTGGTAGGATTGGCAGGCTCAATTGTTATTGGTGTCGGTTTTTCTTATTTCTACCAAGCATATAAAGCTAAATTTCGCCGCCATTTCAAGCTAAATGAAATGAGTCAAACAGAGCAAAATTGGGCGACACGGTTGGGTCGATTCGGAATTGCTGCCCGTGGAGTTGTTTTCGTTATAATCGGTTTTTTCTTAATTCAAGCAGCAAGGCTATCGGATGCCAGTCAAACGAAAGGATTGGGCGAGGTGTTGGGAATTGTGGCACAGCAGCCTTTTAGTCCAGTGATTTTGGCTCTAGTACCTTTGGGTTTAATTGCCTATGGCATATACTCGGTAATTGAAGCTCGCTATCGGCGAATTTTCGGTTCATAAGCTTGCCCGTTATGCAAAAAGTTATGAATTTTGAGTACAACAATTTTTTTGAATTAAAAACTTATCTAACTCAAAATTCATAACTTTTACAAGGCGTCCTGATTAAATCACCTGCTTTTAAGTCGGGATATTTTAACTCAAAACTCAGGGCGGGCACTCTTGGCACCGCCCCTACTCAACTCAAGACTCCTAAAAACTTATGGTAAAAATTGGTTATCACGCTTCCCACGAACAGTTTAAGCCCAGCGAACTGCTGAAATATGTCCAAATGGCAGAACAAGCTGGCTTTACCCATGCCCTTTCTTCCGATCACTTTCATCCTTGGAGTGAAGCGCAAGGACAAAGTGGTTTTGCTTGGTCTTGGTTGGGTGCAGCAATGCAAGCAACGCCGAGGCTTTCCTATCGGGTTGTTTGCGCTCCCGGACAGCGGTATCATCCGGCTATTATTGCCCAAGCTGCGGCAACGTTGGCAGAAATGTTTCCCAATCGTTTTTGGCTAACGGTTGGCAGCGGTCAAGCGTTGAACGAACATATTACTGGGGATAAGTGGCCAACTAAGAGCGATCGCAACGCGCGCCTCAAAGAATGTGTCGATATTATCCGCGCCCTTTGGACAGGAGAAACCGTCACCCATCGCGGTTTAGTGTGCGTAGAAGATGCAAAACTCTATACCCGCCCGGAAATTCTCCCATTAATTATCGGCGCCGCAGTTACGCCAGAAACCGCTGAATGGGTGGGCAGTTGGGCTGATGGATTAATTACTACTTCTCGCCCACCTGAAAAGTTAAAAAAAGTCGTCGATGCGTTTCGTCGGGGTGGTGGAGAAGGGAAACCAATGATTTTGAAAGTGCAGATTTCCTATGACAGTAATGCAGAGAAAGCACTACAAGGCGCTCACGATCAATGGCGCAGTAACATCTTCAAAAGTAAAATGCTGACAGAACTGATAACACCAGATCAATTTGATGCGGCAGGGGAGTTTGTGCAACCAGAGGAGTTATATCAACACGTCCGAATTTCGGCAGACCAAGAGCAGCATATTGAGTGGTTGCAAAAAGATATTGAATTGGGGTTCGATCAAGTAATTTTGCACAACGTTAACCGAGAACAAGAGCAGTTTATTGAGGTGTTTGGCGAAAAAGTAGTGCCAGCGCTGACAAAAAGTTGATGTTGGAAACTCAGTATGTAGAAGCGATTTCACGGTTACATTTGGGGCATTGCATTTTTCAACTGTGAACAACTTTGCCTTTATTAGTTCACTCCCTATGTTTATACTAATTCTCAAAATTCATGCAACAGTATCTGTAGGGTGCGTTGCCCTAAAAAATTCTAAATAATATCGACAATCTTAGAGCGAGTGCACCTACAAAATAATTCAGCAAACAAACCAGACACTCATCATTGTTGCTTTCTGGAGGCGAGAATTGGGGTTAAATATCATTATAAATATATGATGCAACGCTGCCTATTCAGCACGCAATTTCCAATAACTGATTGATGACTGATGACTGATGACTAATAAAAACAAATTCCCCGGCCTAACCAGGGAACGAAAGATATTAAAAAAAGTAATGTTGTTTTAATAAATTGAATTTGCCCGCGTCGGGGCGATAATTTAGTAGCAGCCCTTGTTGAGTTGAGAGCGGACGCCTGGGCGGGCAGTCCTGTGCAGGTGCCGCACCCGATCGCATTTTCCAGTCTCAAGAAAACAGTTGCATTCATATTTGAGTACCACTTAAGCTTGGTTGCTGTTGCGAGTCTGGCTAGCCAGCTCCAACAGTTGCGCCCAGCGTTTTTGGACTTGTTTGGGAGTGCATTTGAGCGCGGTGGCGATCGCCTTGTCGCTTTCTTGATTCCGCTTCATTTCTAACAGTTGCTGCATTTCCGGCGACAGTTGAGCGCGAAACGCTTCCCATTTGTCCGAAGTCATTCCCAGCTTTTGATCGACATCAGCACCCAGCCATTCGTGGACGAGTTTCCAATTTTGAGTGCGGGCAAATTTTTCGACGTGGTACTTGAAACGTTGTTGCAAGTAGTCGCGCTGGCGGGAAGACAAACCGAGCACGCGGTCAATTTCCGAAGCCGAAAGGTCTTGCAATTTTAAAGTTAAGTAATTCACGCATTCTGGCTGATTTTGCGATTCCAGATAGGCGATCAATTCCGAGACTACTCGATCGCGCAGCACTGCATCAGCCGGATCGACAGTTTCCGATACCATTTGCTCGCGCACTTGTTGCAGCGCCGGAGAGCGGCTGTAAATTTCCGCATCTTCTCCCTTGCCGGATTCTACAGCCATTTCAATGTCGATCGCAGTTTCGGGAGGTTGGCCCTTGGCAAATCCTTGAGCGCGCAACACGATCAGGCGTTGGCGGTTGCGGCCCGGTAAGCCAATTTGGCGCTTGGCGTAGTGTTCGGTAAAAGCCATGTACTCAGCCAATTCGAGCTGCGTGCGGGGCTGGTAGGTGACATCGAGTTGGTGTTCGCGGCGGAAAGCGCGCAGAGATTCGATGTAAAAGCCTTGCAAAAAGTCTTCAATCATGTTGTAGCGAGCTTGAAAGTTCAAGTTCGATCGGAAAGAAGCAACATGGCGGTAAATCATCGCCGCGAGGTGAGAATGCAGTTCGACGCGGCCTTGTTTGGAACCGAGGCGGTAGTATTGCAGGGTTTTTTGCAACCGGTGCTCGGCCAAGGTGATTTGCCAAGCTTCAACTTCGCCGGAAATTTGGATGCGATCGCTTTTTTGGCAAATCCGTTCGACTTCCTTAGCAATCCGCATCGCCACTGCTTGAGCGCTGCGGCTAGCAGTTTTCATTTCGGCTTGCAATTCTTTGAGGGCGAAGTCAGCCAAAGCGAGGATATCGATGGTGGGAACCGTATTGATTTCGGCGTTTGGTTCGCTGGAGGTAGCCGGAATGCAGTTGAAGCCAGAAGCGTTGTTGCAGTTGAGGGTGGTGGCAGTTTTGACAGTCATGGCATTTATCGGGTGGTAGGGCACAGCGGGTGTGCGAGGACATTTGTCAGAGTGTGAGGCGGCAGTTGCTGGCGGTTTCGCTTGCTGTGCTGATTCAACTCTCTATACATTGAATGTTACGGAAGTAGAGATAACCGTAGTTATGCCAGTGTTCCACTCTCTCATGCAACAGTTTTTGGCTGCTGAATCTGATTCTAATCGCTGGCTGTGGAAGATTGGTTTTATTGCCGTTAAAGCCTTACTTTACAAGCATTCTGAGCTGTTATGTGCGTGGGGCGATCGCTCTTTGAGATGGGGCTGATCCAAGGCCGCTGAGTGGACGATTTACTAACTGGCTGTTTGAGGTGGTTTTGGGCGATCGAGATTGTGGAATCGAGACTCGGCAGAGTGTAGCTATCTGCAATGTATTCAGAACCTACGCAACAGCAGTTAGGAAACCCGGTTAATCTGAAAATTTGATCTTATCCAAGAAGGAAGAAGGAATCAGAAAGAAGCGCACAGAGCTTTGTTTGCCAACAATTCACCCTGATTCTTTCTCTAATACCAAAGTCACCGGCCCGTCATTCTCGATCGAGACTTGCATCATCGCTCCAAACAGGCCTGTTTCGACTTTTAAGCCGCTCTGGCGCAACTTTTCGACAAATTTATCATAAAAAATTTCGGCTCGTTCAGGAGCCGCTGCTCGGTCAAAGGAAGGCCGCCGACCTTTGCGGCAGTCCCCGTAGAGCGTAAATTGACTCACAACCAGCAACTCGCCGCCGATGTCTTGTACGGACTTGTCCCAGCGCCCGGTATCCGTGGCAGAGTCGGGAAACAAAC
Organism: Microcoleus sp. M2_D5; assembly: GCF_036701935.1. Taxonomy (NCBI): domain Bacteria; kingdom Bacillati; phylum Cyanobacteriota; class Cyanophyceae; order Oscillatoriales; family Microcoleaceae; genus Microcoleus; species Microcoleus sp. M2_D5. Next base: position 57,572 of record NZ_JAUBRP010000004.1, read on the forward strand.
GCAATTCTAGGCATTTGCGAGCCATCCAATCGAGTTCTGCTTCGGTGTCGGTGTCTGCAATACCTACAAGCAAGTTAAGTCCGCGGCCAATTTTGCCGACAATTCGATCGTCTATTTCGACTTGAGATGATTTTACTCGCTGGATGATGACTCGCATTGGAAATCGGTAATTGGTAATAGGTAATTACTCGTTACCAGGCTAGAGCCTGGTAACGCAGATCCAGAGGCTCTGCCTCCTATCTTCCTAAGTACCAGAGAGGCAGAGCCTCGCTTACATCGGTTCCCAGGCTCTAGCCTGGGAACCAGTAACCTTTAGTTTTTCCCAAAACCTTTGCCGCGATTGGTTGAAGGCATACAAAGACAGTTTTCGAGTTGCGATCGCAAAGTCTCAGTATCCAAACCCTGACCGATGAGAACAAGCTGGTTTTTGCGATCGCCTTTCCACTCGTCGTCGTCCATCGTAAATCGCTTGCCGCTCAAGTGAAAAATATGGCGTTTGGGGCTTTCTTCAAACCACATAATGCCTTTAGCGCGAAACACATTTGTTGGCATTTGTTGGTCTAAGAAATATTGAAATTTTCTCAGAGAAAACGGCTTGTCGCTTTGGAAAGAAATTGAGGTAAATCCGTCATTTTCTAAATGGTCGGAGTGGTCGTGATGGTCGTGGTTGTGATGGCCGTGGTCGTGGTCGTGATGGTCGTGATGGTCGTGATGTTCGTGACCGTGATGTTCGTGATGGTCGTGATGATCGTGACCGTGATGGTCGTGATGTTCGTGACTGCTAGGAGTTTCTTCTGATTGGAAATATTTGTCCGATTCAAACAATCCTACGCTGAGAACAAGCGGTAGAGGAACTTGCGATTTTACTGTTCGCAAAATTCGAGCACCTTCTTTGACATCGCGAATCTTAACTTCCAACAAATCTAAATCTGCTTCCTCAACCAAATCAGTTTTGTTGAGGATAATTATATCGCCGTAAGCTATTTGACTGTAAGCTGCTTGAGAGTTGAACAAATCTAAGCTGTAGTTGGCTGCGTCTACTAATGTAACTATCGAATCGAGACGAGTCAGGTCGCGCAATTCTGTTCCTAAAAAAGTCATTGCTACTGGCAGCGGGTCGGCGAGTCCGGTTGTTTCGACTACCAGATAATCGAGATTTTCTTGACGTTCCAGAACTTTGTAAACTGCATTAACTAAATCTTCATTAATAGTGCAGCAAATGCAGCCGTTGTTCAGCTCAACCATATTGTCGTCGGTGGTGACAATCAGTTCGTTGTCGATGCCGATTTCTCCAAATTCATTGACCAAAACTGCTGTTTTCAAACCCTGCTGGTTGGTCAGGATGTGGTTGAGCAGGGTTGTTTTGCCGCTGCCGAGAAATCCTGTAATGATGGTAACGGGTAAGCCGTGTTTGGGAGCGTCCATCGCCGGTTCTGTCTCGGACTGAGTTGTAGATTGCATAGCTTGACTGTCAAATAATGTCGATCGCACTTTCTTTGTGGCTCTTATTGTATCTTAATTAGGACAAGGCCTGGTAAACCCAGTTTCTCGGAGAAATGTTGGGTTTGGTGGCATGGTATCTACGCATCAACCGGCCATCAGCCCGAAACTGCACAATAAGTGGGCCGCTAATTATCGGCAATTGTTAACGCGGTCGATCGCACTTTTTGATTTTTTTGATAAAATTTTGTCCAGAGTACCTGTCGCAGTTTGCCTACAAGCTGTTTTTTCGGTAAATTCAGCAGCGACAAATTTGGGGCCAACTCAAGCCCAGTGCGATCGACCAATTCCCGCTACTCTATAATAGTTTTAATTATCGAGCTGCGTAAAATATTTAAACCTCAATTAAAACAGGGCGGTGGCTAACAACAGCCACCGCCCTCAAGATAGTATTGCGGTATCTCAGTCTGTGCTTACGCAGGAAGCAAGACTGAATCAATAATGTGGATGACACCATTATCAGCAGCAACATCGGCTGTTGTAACGGTAGAATCATTGATTTTGACGCCATTGGAAGCATCAATTTTTACTTCTGAACCTTCAACTGTCTTGGCAGATTTCAGGTTGACCACATCAGCGGCCATAACTTTGCCGGAAACGACATGATAAGTCAAGATTTTTGTCAGCTTAGGAATGTCATTAAGCAGTGCTTCTACAGTACCTGCGGGAAGCTTAGCAAAAGCTTCGTCAGTAGGCGCAAAAACTGTGAAGGGGCCAGCCCCTTTGAGAGTATCTACTAAACCAGCGGCTTGGACGGCAGCAACTAGGGTAGTAAAAGAGCCTGCCGAAACGGCGGTATCAACGATGTCAGCCAAGAGAGTCACCTTGTTTTTGTAATCTGTAAATTACCATAACGCTAAAAAGTTAATTTAGCTACAGATATTTTTTCTCATTCAGTTTGGCTTTCTTATATAAAATAAAACATTTTTTTATATAACTAATTTCAGTAAATACCTACCTAAAGGTAGATTTTAATTTACCGATTTTACTGTATTTTTATTTAGCAATGTAATCCTAAATACATTAGTAAGCCGATCGCCCCTGCTACGGGATTTTGATTAACTTGGCCAAACATTCAACATCCGGCATAGCGCTAACACATTACAAAAACCCGCCACCCCGACTGATGGCAACAGTTTGGGAAATCCCGATCTAAACTGTTAACAACCACTAACTAGCGCAACGGTGACATGAGATACAAACTACTAGGTCACAGCGGACTTCGCGTTTCGGAAATCTGCCTCGGAACCATGACTTTTGGGGAAGAGTGGGGTTGGGGCGGTTCCTACGACGAAAGCCGGAAAATGTTCGACGCCTTTGCAGAAGCGGGCGGCAATTTCATTGATACCGCCAATCTCTACACCAACGGTACTAGCGAAAAATATGTCGGCGAGTTCATCCGGGCCGATCGCGAAAAATGGGTAGTTGCCACGAAGTATAGCCTCAACATGAAGAATGGCGAAATCAACGGTTTCGGCAACCACCGCAAAAATATGGTGCAAGCAGTAGAGGCCAGTTTGAAGCGGCTGCAAGTTGAATACATAGATTTGCTGTGGCTGCACGCTTGGGATTTTACAACACCCGTCGAAGAAGTGATGCGCGCTTTTGACGATTTGGTGCGCGCCGGTAAAGTTCTTTACATAGGCATTTCCGATACGCCGGCTTGGATTATTTCTCAAGCAAATACGATCGCCCACCTGCGCGGGTGGACACCATTTATCGGCTTGCAAATCGAGTATTCTTTAAAAGAGCGAACTCCCGAACGGGAGTTGATCCCTATGGCAAAAGCCTTTGATATTGGCATCACAGCTTGGAGTCCCCTAGCAGGCGGTTTGCTAACAGGAAAATACAACACTTCAGAAACCGCCAGCGAAGCTAAACGGCTGAATTCACCTGAATCGGGAAAAATTAACGAACGAGACCTCAAAATTGCTGACGAAGTTAGCTTCATAGCAGCCGAAATTGGCAAACCCGCTTCTCAAGTAGCCCTAAATTGGCTGATCCAACAGCCAGTCCAAGTTATTCCGATTGTGGGTTCGCGCAAACTCTCCCAACTTCAGGAAAATCTCGCTTGTTTGGAGTTTAAATTAACCCCGGAACAAATGCAGCAGTTAGACAAAGTAAGTGCAATTGAATTGGGTTTCCCTCACGATTTCTTAAAGAGTCCGACGGTGCAAGATTTTGCCTTTGGAGGAGGAATCGCCAAAATAGACAGCAGCCGACTGTAAAGTTGCTGGTATTTTCTAGTCGCGGGTTTACGTTGATATTTGGCGTTTTATTGCAGATATCGGCGAACCCGCCCTTAGAGGGATGATTGACATTTGCGCTGTGGGTACGAGGTTAAACTGACGCCCGCAGCACAAATGTCATCACCTTGGTTTCTTGCCGCAGACTCGCGTACAATTGTAGGTTTATCGTTGCCGTTACCTGTTTTATTTGATATTGTTGAGACAGGTGATATTGTGTCAGTTTAACCCACTGCATAAAGTGTTAATTGTTAATCTATCGGAAGTTAGAAATCTTTGACGATATTGTGTATATTAGGACACAAATTTTCCCTAAGAGCGATCGGATGAGTTAAAAAAAGCAAGGTTTGTCAAATCAAAAAGCAACATAAACTTGATGGCAAATTTTCTCTCATCTTCAAATAAAGCAATAAAACTCGCTCTTTTTTCATCCCGTACCTGCCAGTTAAGAGTCCTATTACAAGGTCGATCGGCATTTTAAAGGCTTTTGAACCCAGCGTGCAAGCTAGGTGTCTCCTCAGATAAAAGTCATCCTTCAGATAGAAGTTAGGGCAGAAAAACTGGGTTACATTTAACAACAATAGCCAATCTAACAATATTAAGTTATCTCAAACTTTCCCTTCTGAAAAAAGCAGATAGGTCTGTTTTTAACGCAGCTAAACAGTTTGTTTTGCTCGCTGAATGCGGCCCTTGCTCGTCAATAAAACTTCTCAGATTTATGCTTGCAACTTTCAGTAAGACCCTGCTGAGAAATATAACCTTTTGACCAATTTTAACTGACAATTTTTCCTAGACAAATTCCAGAGGCTAATATGTCGCCCCCAGAAAACTCAGTAAACAATAATTATAGCAATAAAGATCGAGCATGGGAGATCCGATTTACCTCTATAGATCCCGCAAAATCCCCCTCTCAATTCGCACCCTCCGCCGCATTGCGCGCCAACTTATCAAAAGCTGAGGCTGTAGAAGCACCAGATTTAGTTTGCTTGTCTCATTTGCGGTGGAATTTCGTCTATCAGCGTCCCCAACATCTCTTGAGTCGTTGTGCCAAAACTCGTCGCGTATTCTTTGTAGAAGAACCAGTTTTTAGTGAGACTACAGATTGGTGGCTTGATGTCAGCATCCACGAAAGCGGAGTTTGGGTAATAGTACCGCACCTGAGCGAAGGAACCAGCGAAGCAACAGCACAAACTGCTCAGCAAGCCATGCTAGATGATTTGTTTAGAGCGGCAGAAATTAGCCAGTACATTCTGTGGTATTACACGCCAATGGCTGTCAGCTTCACAAACCACTTAAAGCCGTTAGCTGTAGTCTATGACTGCATGGATGAACTGTCAGCATTCAAAGGCGCACACCCGGATTTAAAAGCCAATGAAAACCAATTATTAAAGCGCGCCAGCGTAGTATTTACCGGGGGACACAACCTTTACGAAGCCAAACAGCACCAGCACTCAAACATTCACCCCTTCCCCAGCAGCATCGAAAAAGAACACTTTGCGACAGCTAGGAATCTTTCACAAGAACCGGCGGATCAAAAAGACATTCCTCACCCGCGTTTGGGATTTTATGGCGTCATAGACGAACGCATGGATATCGAACTGCTGGCGGGCATGGCCCAAGCAAAGCCGGACTGGCATTTAGTCATCATTGGGCCGGTGGTGAAAATCGATCCGGCAACTCTGCCAACTCACCCAAATATCCACTATCTCGGCGGCAAATCTTATCAAGAACTGCCAGCGTATCTTGGCGGATGGGATATAGCCATGCTGCCTTTTGCGATTAACGAATCGACTAAGTTTATTAGTCCCACGAAAACTCCAGAATACCTCGCTGCGGGCAAACCTGTGATTTCTACTCCAATCCGCGACGTGGTGCGGCCTTACGGAGAAAACGGCTTGGTTCGGATTGCGAGCAATTCTGAAGAATTCGTGGCTTGTGCCGAAGAAATCCTCAACGAAAGTTCGGACGTTCGCACCAAGTGGCTGAGCGAAGTAGATGCCTTTTTAGCGGACAATTCTTGGGACAATACCTGGGGCGAAATGCTGGGGTTGATCGAAAGTGCGATCGACGATAAAAGGCAGAAAGCCGAAGGCAGGATGAAAGTTTTAAGTTAGGAATGTTGAGGTTGAAGTTAAAGAGTTACACGTTACGGATTCAAAAATTAACACTCAACACTCCTCGGTGTATGTCCAATTACCAATTATTTCTTACCCTTACCCTTACCCACAATCAGAGGTGTTTCCATGTTTGACTATTTAATCGTCGGAGCAGGATTTGCAGGTAGCGTCATTGCCGAAAGACTAGCAAATGAAGCCGGAAAAACAGTCCTGATAATTGATACCCGCAACCACATCGGCGGTAACGCATACGATCGCTACGACAATCATGGCATCCTCGTACACAAATACGGCCCACACATTTTTCACACCAATTCGCGCCCTGTTTTCGAGTATCTTTCCCGGTTCACCGAGTGGCGGCCCTACGAACACCGCGTCCTCGCCAGCGTTGACGGTCAACTGCTGCCAATTCCGATCAATCTCAACACCGTAAACAAACTTTACGGACTGAATCTCACCTCATTTGAAGTTGAAGATTTCTTCGCGAAAGTAGCAGAACCAAGGGACTACATTCGCACTTCCGAAGATGTAGTTGTCAGCAAAGTCGGCCGGGAACTTTACGAGAAATTCTTCCGCAATTACACCCGCAAACAGTGGGGAATGGACCCGTCGGAACTCGACAACTCAGTGATTGCCCGCGTTCCCACTCGCACTAACCGGGACGATCGCTATTTCACCGATACCTATCAAGCAATGCCGCTGCACGGCTACACTCGGATGTTTGAAAAGATGCTTTCTCACCCAAACATCAAGGTGATGCTGAATACCGACTACCGGGAGATTGAGGGTTTTATCCCTTACGGAGAAATGATTTACACCGGGCCGGTCGATTCCTATTTCAATTATTGCTACGGCAAACTTCCTTACCGTTCCTTGGAATTCAAGCACGAAACACTGAACGTACCCGTACACCAAGAAGCACCGGTGGTAAATTACCCCAACGAGCATTTATATACTCGCTGCACCGAGTTTAAATACCTCACCGGACAAGAGCATCAAAAAACTAGCATTGTCTACGAATATCCCCAAGCTGAGGGAGACCCTTACTACCCGGTTCCTCGTCCAGAAAATGCCGAACTTTACAAGAAATATAAGGCTTTGGCTGATGCAACTCCGGGAGTTTCTTTCGTGGGAAGGCTGGCGACTTACAGGTATTACAACATGGATCAAGTGGTCGCTCAAGCCCTGACAACTTACAAACAAATTACTACCAAGCCGGTGATTGAATTGGTAGAAAATGTTAACGGTTCTGCCTCTAATGTAAGCTCCTCGAATGGAGTTGTCGAGAGTCCATCTGCTGCTTCTCTAGAAGTCGCTGCCGTTAACGGCAACGGCAACGGCAAATCTGCTACCAAGTAGCTGGAAGCTGCGAGTTAAGCTGTGGAGCATTTAAACCATTAAGGATCCAGGTAAGGTGCGTCATTCGCGAACACTGACTATACATGGGGAACGCTTATTTACGCTAAGCACCCTACTATCCTCCTTTAAATGCCGAACAGCTTACGGGTAAAAAGGTAAGGTGCTCTCTCGGCACCTTACTCGGTTTTCATCAAAAGTTATTTAATAATTCAAACAAACATTGAGGTAAAAATGAACGTTCTAGTTAAAATTATTTTGTCTCATGAAGTTTTGGAAAATTCTCAACTTGCTCAGTTTCAGAAAGAAATACAGCGCCTAATTGAAAGCGGTGGCAAAATTATTATGCTGGATTTCTCAAAAATAAAATTCCTGAAAAATTCTGAGTTAATGGCGGTAGTGGCGATCGTAAAATTAGTTAGAGACAGCAAATGTATACTTTTGATCTCTGCCATGAGCGAACAAGTTAGAATTCTATTTGAACTCACGGGACTACAGCAAATATTTCAGTGTTTGCCGTTTGCAGAAGAATTTTATCTCCAAAGCGATCTAACTGAACCGTTAGGAGGTTTGCAAAGCCTAGCTAGCTAGAGGGAGAGGAGGAGAGTGGGGGATAGGAAAAATCTTCCTGGTTTATTCTTTTTTCTTCTGACTAATGACTTCAGCACAAGACAGCCTTTAGATGAGGCTGTTTTAATGTGCAGAATTTTTGCAAATTAATTAGCAAAAAACTTGTCAAAGTCGGGGCAATTGTGGCTAACCTATAAGTATAACTTTGGGTAGATGTGCCGATGAGTTGGTTAGGTAGAGAACTAGAAAACTGCGAGATAGAAGAGTCTGCAACTCTTGATACTAAGGTGACAGTTCAAGGACGGAAAACAGGTTATCCGCGCCCCCAACTGCGCCGGAGCAACTGGATTTGTCTCAACGGTCAGTGGAGGTTTGCTTACGATGACGCGGGTCACTGGGTGCAGCCGATCGATATTTCTGAGTGGACTCACACTATAGAAGTGCCGTTTGCTCCAGAATCGGCAAAAAGCGGGATCGGCGACACGAATTTTCACGCCAACTGCTGGTACGAACGCGAATTTGACGTACCCCACACAGAAGGAAGAGTGCTGCTGCACTTCGGGGCCGTAGACTACCGCGCCCGCGTCTGGGTGAACGGTCAGTTTGTCATCGAACACGAAGGCGGACACACTCCTTTCACCGCAGACATTACAGCAGTTCTTAACCCCATAGGCCCGCAGCGGGTGACAGTCTGGGCCCAGGACGACCCGCAAGATTTGGAGCAACCGCGGGGCAAGCAAGACTGGCAAATAGAGCCCCACAGTATTTGGTATCCGCGCACGACGGGCATTTGGCAGACTGTGTGGGTAGAATTGGTGCCTCACACTTATATCGAGCGCATCCGCTGGACTCCCCAGTTTGAACGCTGGGAAATCGGTTTTGAAGCGTTTGTCGCCGGCGATCGCCAGTCGGGAATCCAAATTAAAGTTAAACTGTCGATCGGCTGTATGCTGCTGGTCAACGACACCTACGAAGTCATCAACGGCGAAATCCACCGCCGCATCGCCCTCTCCGACCCCGGTATCGACGACTACCGCAACGAATTGCTGTGGAGTCCCGAAAAACCGACGCTAATTAACGCTCAAGTGCAGTTGTGGGCCGACGGCAAACTGCTCGACGAGGTTAAATCTTATACCGCCATGCGGACGGTCAGCATCCAGCGCGATCGCTTCATGCTAAACGGCCGCCCCTACTATTTGCGGCTGGTGCTCGACCAAGGTTACTGGCCCGACACCATGATGACTGCCCCTTCCGACGAAGCTTTGCGGCAGGATGTCGAATTAGTCAAAGCAATGGGTTTCAACGGCGTCCGCAAGCACCAAAAAATCGAAGACCCCCGATTTTTGTACTGGGCTGACGTGCTGGGGCTTTTAGTTTGGGAAGAAATGCCCAGCGCCTACCGTTTCACTCCCAAAGCGGTGCAACGGCTGACGCGGGAGTGGACGGAAGTCATCGACCGCGACGCCAGCCACCCCTGTATCGTAGTCTGGGTGCCGTTCAACGAATCCTGGGGAGTTCCGAATTTAGTCGAAGCCGCAGCCCACCGCAACTACGTGCAAGCGCTGTATTTCTTGACAAAAACCCTCGATCCGACTCGTCCCGTCATCGGTAACGACGGCTGGGAAAGCATCGATACCGACATCCTGGCGATTCACGACTACGACAACAACCCGCAAACCCTAGCCAAGCGCTACGGGCCCGAAGTCCAGCTAGCCGATTTGTTCGATCGCGGGCGTCCCGGCGGGCGAGTCCTCACCCTCGACGGCCACCCGCACCAAGGACAGCCGATGATGCTGACAGAATTCGGCGGCATCGCCTGCGCCGGTCGCGAAAACCCAGACTATCTCAGGGTTTGGGGCTACGTGCGCGCGTCCGACACATCTGAATTGCAACACCGTTACAGCGCGCTGCTGAAAGTAGTCAATCGAGTGGAAATGTTCAGCGGATTTTGCTATACACAGTTGACCGATACTTTCCAAGAAGCAAACGGTTTGCTGTATGCCGATCGCACTCCCAAGTTTGCCCTACAGGCGATCGCGGCGGCAACTCTCGGCTGGGATATTCCCGAAGAAAGTTCACAGCCGCAAGCTATTACTCAATGCTAAATAGACTAAAGAATCAAGAGGGTATTTAAGTAAAAGTAGGGTGCGTCGCTGCCACAATCCCAGCTATTTACAAAGATTCCTTTCTTCGACGCACCATAACGCCATAAGTCTGACGTAATTTACGGTTTAGTCTGGTGCGTCGCTACTGAGATTTTTGGTTTGAGTTGAAGTTAGTCCAGGGCGACGCACCCTACGATATTAAAGGATTAAAGTAAAAGTAGGGTGCGTCGCTGCGACAATCTCAGCTATTTACAAAGATTCCTTTCTTCGACGCACCATAACGCCATAAGTCTGACGTAACTTAAGGTTTAGTCTGGTGCGTCGCTACTGAGATTTTTGCTTTGAGTTGAAGCTAGTCGAGGGCGACGCACCCTACGATACGAAAGTCATTACTACGAACCTTAAAACCTCACTGTCAACTGTCAACTATCAACTATTTAACGATGTTTCAAAGTTTTTTCATGGGCGGATTTGAATGTTCCACCCACAAATTGCGATCGGGAAAACGTCTCGACGTAACAGCCGCCACCGAGCACGATAAATTTGCTGCAGCCGACTACCAACGCTTGCAGCAGCAAGGCATTTACACAGTCCGCGAAGGCCTCCGCTGGCACTTAATTGAACAGTCGCCCGGAAAATACGATTTTTCCAGTTCCCTGCCAATCATCCGCGCTGCCCGCGACATGAAAATGCAGGTAATTTGGGATTTGTTTCACTACGGCTGGCCCGACGATATTGATATTTTCAGTCCCGAATTTGTGTCCAGGTTTGCAAGCATGGTGCGCGCTTTTATGGAAGTGCTAACGGAGGAAACAGACCAAACACCTTTCGTGACACCTGTCAATGAAATTTCATTTATTGCTTGGGCCGGCGGCGATGTCGCCTATATCAATCCGTTTGCAAAAGGGCGGGGAGACGAGCTAAAAATCCAGTTAATCAAAGCTTCGATCGCCGCGATAGAATCAGTTTGGGAAGTCAATCCCGGCACCCGCATCGTTCAAATCGACCCCACAATTAACATTATTGCTGACCCTGACAAACCGGAGGATCGGGACGCGGCGGAAGGTTATCGCTTATCTCAATATCAAGCTTGGGATATGTTGGCTGGACGTTTTCGCCCGGAACTCGGCGGTAAGGAAAAATATCTCGATATTATTGGGGTGAATTATTACGATCGCAATCAGTGGATTCACAATGAAGATCCGATGAAATACACAGATCCGCTGTACCGCCCGTTTCGCGAACTGCTGCAAGAAGTGTTTGAGCGCTACGGCCGCCCCTTATTTATAGCAGAAACAGGTACTGAAGACGATTTTAGACCTGTCTGGTTTAATTATGTGTGCACTGAGGTAGCGGCGGCGATAAAAGCAGGAGTTCCGATAGAGGGAATCTGCTTGTATCCGATTGTTAACCATCCGGGTTGGGACGACGACAGGCACTGTTACAATGGTTTGTGGGATTATTGCAATGAATCGGGCGATCGGGAAATTTACCAGCCTTTGGCGGATGAATTGCAGTTTCAAAGACAGCAGATTGAACCGCTGTTGAAGTTGCAGAATTGATGATTGCTATATAATTCTGTAGGGTGCGCTGCGGCGCACCTTATACTAAATCTGCGTTAAAAATTCCCGATGATTTCCTAATATTTTATTCGCTCAACTCAGCATAAAATAGTCAAGCTCATCTACATTGTGAATAATCTTGGAATCAGGAACGCCATAAGCTTCAGCTAATTCGATACTAGCTTGCAATCTCACTTCGAGGTTTAAGTTAGGATCAAAAGCTGCTTCTGCTAAATTACCTAGTCGTTCATAGGTAGCAAGAAGATTAGCAACGGCTGCCTTGTAAGCTCGGTCAATTTTAGCCAGGGACTGTTGATAATATTGTTCCACTTGTCGAGCAAGATGAGTATATTGTCCCAATAACTGCTTGCAAAAACCAGTCACGATTCGACCCGCGATCGCACCAATGACAGCGCCAACAACAGGAATCGGAATCAAAGCTTGTCCGATAGTAGCTCCAGCAGCAACAATGGCTGAATCAGCACAAGCAAATAAACTTAATTCAACGAATTGATCTCCAGTAATTTCCCCTCGATTCAAACTACCGACTAAACTAGCAACTTCCAAGCCGGCACTAACAAAAGCACCAGCTAAGGGTGCAGACATTTGGGTAAAATTGGTTAACCCATAAATAGCTGTTGCCGATATACCACTAAGTGCAGCTCCTTTTGCGGTATCAATTCCAATTTCTTGCCAGTCTTCGGGGGTTAACTCACCCTTAAAAACGTTTTTACCTTGCTTATACTTAGCGTAAAGCTTAGTAGCAAATCGAATACTACCACCAATAACCGCGCCTTTAACAGCAACGTTACCAAAATCAGCCAGAGTAGGTTGAGCCTCGTAGCGTATCCCATCCTTAATTTGTTTGTGTTCTTGCTTTAATTCATGCTCTTTGCGGTCTAGCGTATCGTCAACTTTGCCTATTTGCACATCTTCATAGTTAGACGCTCCAGCTTGAACAGTCTGACTGAAAGGACGACCCGACATCTGCTCTATTTCTTGAGCTTTTTCTTGTATTTTTTGAGCAGTACGACTTGTTATTCCCTCGACTTGTTGCCCTTTCAATATTTTATCAATAATTTCATATTGGTTTTTAGGGATATGGTAATATGACCCATCTCTGCCAAAGTTTTCGTATTTCTTCATGTGGTCGAGAACGTGGTCTAAATTATTGCCAACCCCATTCACAAATTTAGACTGTACTTTAATACCATCAATTAAATAATCTTCCGGTGCTGTTCTACCCACTCCCTCAAAAGTAGCGCGAGTTTCAGAGGAGTTCAAAAGAGATTTTGCATTGCGAATACCAACTTCCACTTGCTCAGCTATTTCACCGTGTTTTGTGCTTGTGTTTCCCAGAATTTTTTCGGGACTACCTACAAAATCACGAACTTTATCAATCTCTCCGACCGCTGCAAAAAACGCTCGGTCTTGTTTACTGAGTTCCGTTGCAAGCTGTTCTGCATGGCGCAGATTTTCCTGGGCTACTATTGCAGCAACGAATTGAGTTGTCAGATGTCTATCTTCTCTGTTTTCCATGTTTAAAAAAATAGCAGCATTACTCCCTAATTGCTAGAGGATAATGCTGCACTCCAAATTATAATTACATTTTCAGGTCTACGGTCTTTTTAATAGACTCGCTCAGGGAAGTAATGGAATTGATTAAAGTCCCCAGCCTTTGTTTGAGAGCTTGGCTAAAATTCAGGTAATTCAAAGGTGCATTCTGCTTGAAGTATTGCAGTTCACTTTGAATCAACTTAGCTAGTTTGACAGTTTCCCCCTCAAGAAGATTGACTTCTTTCTTGGTTATGTTGACTTTAGCTGTGTCACCTTCAATTTCAAGAGCGCGGTTGTTGGCTTCGTCACCAATTTTTTCATTCTCGTTACTTGCCCAAAAAGCACTACCAGCCAAAGCTACACCACCAATCCCCCAGCCAATCGGCCCTGCTAGTGCCAGCAGTGCATTTCCAGCCACCATACCGCCACCACCCACAGTAAGAGCGCCACCTCCTAACCAGGCTAAAGCAGCATTAACGGCGGCTGCACCGGAAAGAGAAGCAATCGCAGTACCTGTTGAGGCTGTTCCAAAAGTTGTAGCAATTGCCATTGCTGCTGCTGGCCCAAAACAGGCAACTCCTGCTCCAGCCATGACTCCTGCACCACCTGCTGCTGCTACATTGCTGTTATGAGCCGCATAAATTAGATCCCAATCTTTGCCAGTAATTTCCTTGAGCTGAAACTTCAGTTTTGTAACGACTTTGCTAAACTCTTTTGGCGAATTGGCCAACGTGTTAATGTAATTTTCGCATAGTTGGATAATCTCAACCCCACGATTGACTCGCGTTTGATAAAGACTTCCAGCGGCATTTTGTAAATACTCACAATCTCTTTGGTACTTTTCTACTGCACGGCGCAGTCTATCTTGTGCCTCTTTTTTGTATTCGTGGTTAAACATTTACGGGTAAATACCTAATTATGAGGAGTTTGTGTTGATAACTCTGTCGAGCAGAAAACTCTACCGCCCAAGCAGTGAGCCTTCCCCCCACTCCAGGTGTAAAATTAATCACGATCCTGCTTTCATTGATACTAATCTAACTACCTTTAACAAAGAAACTAATCAGCATTAGGAATTGTGCTAGACTTTGATTATAAAAAATCCAGAAACCTATCCCCTGCAATGGCATCCTCTAACGATCGCTTCTCCGAAGCTGCCCGCGACTGGGACTTAGAAACTCTTTACACAGACCTAGCATCCGCCAAGGGAAAGCGGCTCACGCCCACAGAGAAACAACATCTACGGGGTCTACTCTGCGGCTACAGTCCCGCCGAAATTGCCGAAAGACTCAGTAAAAACCCCAAGGGAATTGCCGTAGATTTCTGTAATACTTTATACCAATACGTAAAAAATCTTGTAGGTAAAGCTGATGAAAAGGTAGAAAACTGGAGGAAGATTTGTGAATGGCTGGAGGACGCAGGATATAAAACTCAGCCATCTCCCGAACCTGAATCAGGCGATTGTTTATCCGCAAAAATTATAATAAAAAAAGCAAATGTAGTTCTTGATAAAAATCAAATCATAGTTGATATAAACCTGCGAATAGTCGCCTCCTCACCTTCAGAGATTCCCATTATAGAAAAGTTTGATATCAATAGCAATGGTGCAAACTAACGAAAGTGCGATCGAACTGAGATGTTGCACCATTCTCAATTACTTGTTTATGAACAGGCTTTTCGGCCTGTTCCACAAGAAAATTCACTCTTTGTGGAACAGGCCGAAAAGCCTGTTCTTGAGAATGGTGCAAGATGTGCGATCGAACGCATCAACTTAATGTTAGTCCTAATAGCAATAAGGGCGGGCAAGATGCCCACCCCACATACTAGATATCAATTTGATATCACACTTGAATTTTCCATACCCCCAGGGGAATTCGAATCCCCGTCGCATCCGTGAAAGGGATGTGTCCTAGGCCTCTAGACGATGGGGGCGCGTCGTTGCGTTTGCTTGTGTTCCGCACCTTTATTACCTTAACTAATCTTTCCCAATCTGTCAACTACTTTGCGAAACTTTTTTTTCTACTCGTCCCAAAGCACGTCACAGTAGGCTTTGAGGATGGCGGCGCAATTGCCGATCGCCCCGAGATGAGCAATTTCAAAGCCGTGGGTGTTCTGGGTGGGGAAAGCCAAACAAGCGGCGCGGGCTACGTGGCCGAACTTCATGGCGATCGAAGCATCGCTTCCAAAACCGCTAATTACCGCCAACTGCACCTCTACATCGGCTGCTGCGGCTGCTGCGCGCAATTGGGAGTTCAATCCTTCATCGTAGACTCCGTAGCCGTCCTGAACCAGCAAAACCGGGTTTTCGCCGTCACGAATCGGGTATTCCGGCGCCAGAGGGCAAATTTCCAAAGCGATCAGCGCGTCCAACGGCTGGCGCTGGGTGAAATACAAAGCTCCGATCGCCCCAACTTCCTCCTTCGCCGACGCTACCAAATAAACATTCACTGCAGGCTCTTTCAAACATTCCGCCAGAGCCAGCAAAATCGCGACTGAAGCCTTGTTGTCCAGAGTGTAGCTCGCGATCCAATCCTTCAACCGCAGCGGGCGCTTGCGGTGCTTTCCCACCACCATCCGCGTGCCCGGTCGAATTCCGGCCTCGGCTAATTCCTCGGCGGTACACTTAGTTTCGATCCAGGCATTTTCCCACTTTAAAGAAACCTCTTCCTGCTGAGCTTTCTGAGGAGATTCGTGAGAAACATGGCGGGAACCGAAGCTGAGAATGCCGCTAATTGTTTGCTTGTCTCCGAGCAAATCCACCGCGCCTTCGCCGTAAACCCAAGGAAATGCGCCGCCCAATCTGCGGACTTCCACGCGGCCGCTCTCGCCTATTGTTTTAACTAAGGCGCCAATTTCGTCTTTGTGGGCGGTAATGGCGATCGACTTTTCGGGATTGCGACCCTTAATTAGGGCGATCGCATTGTCCGCGCGATCGAGCCAAGCATTCACTCCCAGGGCGGCGAATTTTTCCATCAACCGCTGGTTAATTTCCGATTCCGCACCGCTGGGTGAGTGCAGCATTACTAATTCTTCGATTGTTTGGAACAGGCGATCGAACTCTAACATTTTTGATTTTCGTTTTTATGAGCGAATTTTGACATATATAGTAATCCTAAATGAGTCGTAAATTTTTGACCCCACCCCAGCCCTCCCCAAGGCATCAGGGAGGGAGTAAGAAATTCACAAATGATGCGAGGATTGCTATATTAAAGCAGATTTACTCTCTATTTCCCCGGCGGTACACTTAGTTTTAATTCAGGCATTTTCCCACTTTCAAGAAACATCTTTCTGCTGAGCTTTTTGAGGAGCTTCGTTGGGGTTTCACCTCACCCTCCGACAAGCTGGTGACGCGAGCAGGAGGCGACCAACGGCAGCCGTTACTGGTGGCGGATACATAGCTGGCTAACAAGGGCTATGATCCAGATCGGCGTGTGATTGACCGCCTCAATGCCGAGGGGAAGACCACCGTGATTTCACCTCGCCGCAATTGCAAGACCCTGGAAACTTACGATGCTCAATTGTACAAAGCCCGTCTTTTGATTGAGAACTTTTTCCCCAAGCTGAAGCAGTATCAGGCAATCGCGACGCGCTATCACCCGTCAGGCGGTGAACTTTCCGGCGTGCGATTCTTCTGGCTGCTGCGGTCATCTGGTTGAATTGATGACACCCCCTAAATTAACTTGACAGCGCCGTAAACTAATATGCCTAACCTCTTGAGCACCTTCTTTTCTAATAATTTCATTCCTCACGGGCATTGTTACCTCTGGAAACCGGGGTTAGTCTGGCTGCACATAACGTCAGATGCCTTGACTACCCTCGCTTATTTCTCGGTGGCGTTTGCCATTGTTTACTTTACAAATGAGCGTAAGGATCTGCCTGCCCACACGGTGATGCTGCTAGTGGGTTTCTTTTTTATCTTTGCCTTATGTGGCACGACGCACCTGATGGAAATAGTGACACTTTGGCACCCCATTTATTGGGTTTCAGGACTGATCAAAGCTGTCACTGGTGTTTGGTCTTTCTATACGTTCACCTTTTTACTGATTCCCTTAATTCCAGTGGCACTCGATACGCCCAGTCCAGCTCAACTCGCCCTTACAAACCAGGAACTAGAAGAGAGTCGCCGCCGTATCCAGGCGATTAATGTGGAACTAGAGCAACGGGTGCAGGAACGCACAGCCCAACTGGAAGCTTCTAATCGCACCAAAGACGAATTATTGATGCGCGAACAAATAATTCGGGCAGAGGCAGAGGCCGCCAACCGTGCCAAGGATGAGTTTCTCTCGGTTCTTTCTCATGAACTCAGAACTCCTCTCAACGCAATCTTAGGATGGTCAACGATGTTACGGCAAAAAAACCTGAGTGAGGATAAGGTGGCGCGGGCTTTGGAGACGATCGAGCGAAACGCCAAATCTCAAGCCCAGCTCATCGAAGACATCTTGGATGTTTCTCGCATCATCACAGGTAAACTGCGTCTCCGAGTCCGGCCTGTCAACCTCGTGCCGGTGATTGAATCGGCGATTGAGTCTGTACAGTTGGCGGCTGAGGCCAAGTCTATTCGCCTG
The DNA here is from genome assembly GCF_036701935.1 of Microcoleus sp. M2_D5. Lineage (NCBI taxonomy): Bacteria > Bacillati > Cyanobacteriota > Cyanophyceae > Oscillatoriales > Microcoleaceae > Microcoleus > Microcoleus sp. M2_D5. Next base: position 75,147 of record NZ_JAUBRP010000004.1, read on the forward strand.
CAAAGCGTGCTCGATTCTGAAGCTGGCCCGCTCTTGGGTGATGCCGATAGGTTGCAGCAAGTTGTGTGGAATCTACTTTCTAATGCCCTCAAATTTACCCCTAAAGACGGGCGAGTCCAGATTCGTTTGCAGCGGGTTAATTCCCATGTTGAAATTACTGTCAGCGACACTGGAGCAGGCATCAGCTCGGACTTTCTACCGTTTGTCTTCGATCGCTTCAGCCAGCACGACAGCACTACTACTCGCAGTTATGGGGGGTTGGGTTTAGGGTTAGCCATTGTGCGTCAATTAGTTGAATTACATGGCGGGACTGTAACGGTAGTGAGTCCAGGGATAGGACAGGGGACGACCTTTACAGTCAAACTGCCCGTGATGATTATCCATCTACCACCGAGCGATCCAGAGCCATTAAACTCGATCGTCGAGCCGCATGGGAGGTTTCAGGCCTCGCCCACCCTTGAAGGCTTACAAATCTTAGTGGTAGAGGACGAGGCTGACGCCCTAGAGTTGCTGAGCACGATTCTGGAAAAGTATGGTGCTGATGTCATGGCTGTGGCTTCGGTAAGGGAGGCTTTGAGCATTATCGAAACCGCAACGGATCGCAGCCCCGATGTTTTAGTGAGCGATATTGGGATGCCGGATGAGGATGGCTACTCCCTGATCCGCAAGTTGCGTCAACTTGAAGCGCAGCGGGGCGGTAGGCTACCCGCGATCGCCCTGACGGCTTATGCCCGGAATGACGATCGTCAGCAGGCACTCTTAGCAGGTTTTCAGATGCATTTGACGAAACCCGTAGATGCTGCTGAGTTAGTGGCGGTGGTGGCCAGCCTCACCGGACGTATCAGCAGGTCCTAAAACCCCATCGAATAGAGTCTGCATGAGTGCTAGATTCTCTAGGATGCGAATTTCGTCTTTGCCAGCGGTAAGGGCGATCGACTTTTGGGGATTGCGGTCGGGAATTAGGGCGATCGCATTGTTTGCACGATCGAGCCAACCATTCACTCGCGGGCTGGCGAATTTTTCCCTCAACCGCTAGTTAATTTCCGACTCCCCAGCCCTGGCGAAGCGGAGCCTTACTAACTGTTCAATTGTTGGGAGCAGTCGATCGCACTCTAACATTTTTCAATTCCGTGTTTTGCAGCGCCTTTTGACATATATTAAAGCATATTTACTCTCAATTTACTCTTCTTATGAACAAAAAAATAACTCTCTGTCATGATATCTAGCGCATTCTCAACAAACTCGGAATCAGCCGGATTGGTTGACTAAAACTATCGCCTTCAGGTTTAATTTGCAGAGTTCAACTCGATTTACAAGCGGTGCAAAATGTGAATTATTACTTAGGAATGAGAATTAAATAACTTCCACAAGTGTGTGGGATGGGCGGGACGCCCGTCCTTAAAAGACGGGCGTCCCGCCCATCCCACAATAACAATTAAAATTGTAAGTTATTTAATTCGCACTCCTTAGAGGCCTTTCCATCATCGAACGTTATGTTAAAAAAATGAAAACAAATCTCAATCTCTCCCTATGCTTGTCCATAAACTTCAGCAACTCGTGCAGATCCAAATTAGAGCAAAAAATTTAGGGATTAAATTTAACAGAGTTGCTAACTTTCAATTACCCGAACAATTAATTGTGCAAGGAAAACTGCATCAAGTAAACGTGCCTTCAGAGAAAGGCGTGGACGGAGAATTTATAGAAGTGCTTTTAGACGACTGCTACGGAGTCGAGAAATTATCTGAATCGCTGACGACAATTATTGATATTGGAGCCAATGTCGGCTTATTTCCGATTGCTGCGAAGAACAGATTTCCCCAGGCCGTAATTCACGCCTACGAAGCTAATCCATACCTAGAAAATTATCTCAAACATCAATCTCAAATCGCAAATTTTACATATTATATGGAAGCAGTAGGATGTCGAGATGGTAAAGTAGTCCTCGACATTCGGGAAGTTTCGGCAAAAACCCGATCGACAGTTAGCGAAAGCGGCGAAATAGCAATGATATAATTTCGTAGGGCGATCGAGCGAATTGGTGGTAGCGTCGATTTAGCCAAATTATACTGCGAAGGTGCAGAATGGCTGTTATTTGAAGATTGAGATACTTGGTAACTTGTGCAAAACCTTTCTTGAGCATCCCGAACCTGCAACCCTCAAGGATGTAGCAAATGCTGAAGAAGGAAGTTCGGCAACGGATTCGCTTTCTTCTGATGTAACGGAGCTCAGAAAGAAAGTTGGTTGTGCTGGAGTTGTGGTGATAAGTTACAGCAGAGGGAGATCGGGGTTTGGATCGCGCGCTGACAGTGGCATTTTTTTTGCGGAGTGGCATAACTACTCGGAATGCACAAATAGGGCAATTCGTCAAGCGCTGGTGGGAGAGGGTAAATTAGTGTTAGGTAGAGAAAAATCTGCAGGAAGTATCGAAGTGCCTGTGCCATTCGGCTTGCCAGCAGGATCGGGCTGGTAAAGTTGGATACGATCGCGCCCAAGTCGTTTAGCTTGATACAGCGCTTGGTCGGCTGCGGCAATCAGAATTTCGGCTCCCGATTCAGATCCAGGAACAATACTCGCTACGCCCAGGCTGAGAGTGACGTAGGGGCTCACCTGAGAACCAGCGTGAGGCAGCTCCAAAGCTGCTATTTTGAGCTGTATGTGTTCGGCTACCAACACCGCGCCTTGAATCGCGGTATTGGGCAAAATAACGGCAAATTCTTCGCCTCCGTAGCGAGCTACTAAATCTGCTGGCCGATTGACTGCATCGGCGATCGCCGCGGCGACTTGTCGCAAACATTCGTCTCCGCCTTGATGCCCGTAGGTATCGTTGTAGCTTTTAAAAGAATCAATATCGCAGAGAATCAGGGACAGAGGCGTTTGTTCCCTGGCTTGTCTGTGCCACTCCATTTCTAAATACTGATCGAAACGGCGGCGGTTGGCTAGCTGCGTGAGTTCGTCTAAAGTTGCCAAGCGCTCTAACTTGAGGTTGGCCGCTTGCAACTGCTGGTAGAGTTCTGCTTGCTTGATGGCGATCGCCAACTGGGTGGCCAGAGAAGACAGCAACTCTACTTCCAACTGCATCCACTGCCGGGGACTGCACTGGTGGGCCATCAGGAGCCCCCACAACTCCTCTCCTTGCACTAAAGGCACAACCAAATAAGCTCTCACCGCGAATTGTGCGAGCAAGTCAATTTGATATTGCGGCAAATCCGCGGCCAAGACATCGGCGATCGGTCGGATCGCTCGATGTTGGTAGGCTTCGAGATAGAACTCGTCAAAACAGAACTTTTCCAGGGTTTCCCCCAACATCGGCTTGCAGTTGGCAGCTACAGATTCCACTGTTACCGCCCCCGTCGCCGGGGCGGCGCAGAGACTGCCGGTACAGGGGTTAAACCGGACAATCATCACTCGATCGGCCTGAAGGAACTGACGCACTTCTGTCACTGTCGTGCGAAGCACTTCGCCCAAATCCAGAGACTGGCGGATGTGCTGAGTAATCGTCGCCATGAGCAGTTCTCGTTCGTTCTGCTGCCGCAGCGCCTCTTCTGCCCGCTTGTACTCGGTGATATCTTGAGCGGTGCCGAAAATTTGTTTGGGGCAGCCGTCGGCTGTGCGGGCGAAAACTTGGTCGCGGCAGCGAAACCAGCGCCATTCCCCCGATCGATGTTTGAGCCGATATTCCAACTCCAAAATATGCCCGTCTTGAGTCGAGGGAAATTTTTGCTGGTGGGCTTTGAGCCTCGGCAAATCTTCTGGGTACACCAAACTCGAGTACAAAGCAGTTTGCATCTGTAAAATTTCTTGGGGAGTGTAGCCCAGCAATTTAGAAGCTTGACCGTTGACGTAGACGTTGCGCTGTTGGGTCAAATCGTAGATGTAGAGCAAATAAGGCGCCGCGTCAGCAATTTGCTGGATGAAATGCTGGCTCGATCGCAATTCTTCCTCCACCCGCTGGCGCACTTGCACTTCTTCGACAGCTTGATCCCGCATTGTGCGGTAAGCTTGGATGCGATGGGTGAGGTCGGTCACGTCTTGAATCACCAGCAGCGCGTAGAACGATGGGGCATTGACCCCCGGCCATATTGATGACGAAACTGAGGGTGCAGATTCCCCAGACACAAAAGCACTTCTTGACGATCCGACTCCGACAGTACCGTCTGATTCCAACTCAAGAGTATGGAGAACCCAGTCTCTAATCTCCTGTTCTTCAATGCCAGCCTCTTGGGCCGGCACAGCAGTCACAGTAGTTTGCTGAATTCGCTGCTGGCCGTCTTGCCAACTTGCCGGAATCAGGTGTTTGTGAATTTGAGAAGAAAAAATTGTTGGCGGGCCTCCTGCAAAGATTTGCTTGAAGCGAGTGGCGTACTTTAACTGACTCAGGTGAGGAAAATGGGTTGTGATCTTTGTTCCCAATATTTGGCTGCGGGGAATTTTCGTCCACTCTTCGAGACAAGTGTTCCAAAACAGCACCACAAAATCATCTTGCAGCAAGCAGGCGCCGACTGGTACGCTGTCGAGAACCCCAAACTTTTCCTTAATACTTTTGCTCTCCTCAATCATAGACCCCCGGCAAGTTGATTGATAGCAGTCAACAAGGTGTCAAAGGAATTAACATTGAAAATAAGAATGATATCTCCTTCAATGTGAAGCCTTTCAATCATGAAACTGGTCTGGGCTAATAAAACAACTGTATCAGTAGCTAAACCGCCAGATATCAGCAAACTAGCAATCGTCCCTTCGCTATAAGTGGGAATTGAATAGTTCAGGCGCTGCTGAAGTACGTTGCTGATTGCACCCATGACCCCATTAATTACAATATTTCCCACTTCACTCAGCGTACCAATTTTGACTGAATCGAGATCCTGAGTTCCAACTTCTTCCCCTGTAAGCATTGTCACCAGCAGGGCAGCGCTGTTGGTGGGAAAGACTAGCTGGGCAATCCCTCCAAAGGAGCCTGTGAATTTGAGCTGGACTGCGGCGATTTGCTCGCCGTTGAGGTGCTGCTCTAACTCTTCTGCCACGTCGATGGGAGTCAGAATCTGAAGGTAGGGAATTTGCAAGCGAATCGGGGAGTCGATCATGTCGTTCAAAACCCCTGCGGCTTGACCGATCCCGATGTTGACGAGTTCCTGCAAAGCATCTAGCTGTCGAGAGCTTAATTTCATTGGGTGTTCTCCTCGCTGACACTGAGAGCTTTTTTGATCCACGCGATTAGTTCGTCTGAGTTGGGCATTTTGTGAATGACTGCCAGGGCTCCGAGTTCCATGCACTCGGAGCGGGTGCTTGCTTGGATGTCTGCGGTAATGACGATCACTGGAATTTTATATCCTCGATCGCGCATGGCTTGCAGGACTTCCCTACCTTCCATTTCCGGCATCAGCAAATCTAAGAGCATACAGTTTGGGGTTTTAGTGCCGAGCAGTTCTAGAGCTTCTGGGCCGCTGGATGCTTCCCAAGTCTCGTATCCTTCTGCTCGCAGGATTTTGCAGATTACCCTGCGAGTCAACCACGAATCTTCGACAACGAGAATTGATGTCACTACGTTCTCCTCCTTCTATTGTTTAGGACTGACCGGCGTTGCAGGTACTGCTTTTATCTTGACAGTAATTTAAAGTGCTGAGACGGTGTGCGATCGAGCTTCACTTGCAATTCCTGTTCTTAAAAACTAACGCATTAATGTATTGGATAGTTTAGTATCTTGGACTATGTGAAGAAAAAACCCGGTTTCTGAATGAAACCAGGTTTGCGGGATCTCTATTGCTCCTAACATGGGCGCTCAATTATAGATTACCAAACGCTTCCGGAGGGACTCTACTCGCTGTTTGGCCGTGGTATTGTCTGGATCGCAGGCGAGAGCTTGTTCGTAGATTTCCAAGGCTTGAGCTGTTAATTTTTTGCGCTCGTAGGCGTGACCCAGATTATTGAGAGATGTAACGTATTCTGGCTGCAACTTCAGGGCTTCTTTGTAGTGGCGGATGGCGATGTCGTACTGTTCTTGACCAAAGTGTGCAAAACCGAGGGCGTTGTAAATAACAGCTTGATTTTCTTCGCCTTCTAAGTCTTTGGCTTTCAGGGCTTTTTGAAACAGTACGATCGCCTGGGAGTAAAGCTTCTTATCTAGATAAATACTTCCTAATTCGTAGTATTCCTGCGCTGTTCCTTTTTCTACGGTCAGCTTATTTTCTAAGCGTTCCAGAGACATTTCCAGCTTCCGAGTTTTGAGAATCTGGCGCACCACAAACCAGGAAGTGCTGCCGAGTATAGCGAGCAGGACTGACAAGTAAATAATGAGCAAATTACTATCCATGTTTTTCTTAAAATTAGGTAGGTCTGTGGAAGGTTTTATTTATTTTAAGGCAGTAGAAATCTCTGATATCTGCCTCTGCAACTGTATAAAAAACAACGAAATAGCGATCGACTTGCCCGATCGCGATTTCTGAAAAAGCAAGAGTCCAGAAGTAAGAACAAAGAAGGAAAGTTTGTCTCAACCCCCTAAATTTATCAGGAGTTTTCCTTCTCTGGCAGACCGTTAAATCTTTCTTACTTCTGCTTTCTTCCTTCTGAAAATCAAGCTAACTTTCAGCCTCCGGCTCGATTAGCCATTTCCACGACTTTACCGAATGTTGCCGGGTCAACGATCGCCATTTGTGCCAGCATTTTGCGGTTGATTTCGATGTTGGCTTTTTTCATGTTGCCGATCAGTCTGCTGTAGCTCGTGCCGTGCTGGCGCGATGCGGCATTGATCCGAGCAATCCACAGGCGGCGGAAATCGCGTTTGCGTTTTTTGCGATCGCGATAACCGTTACGCAGGGCCTGCATCACCCGTTGGTTAGCTGTGCGGAACTGTTTCGACTGTGCGCCTCGGAAACCCTTGGCTAATTTGAGAATTTTTTTGCGGCGCGCTCTGGCGACATTACCGCGTTTTACCCGTGTCATCTTTAATTTCCGTTAAACTTTACAAGTATGGAAGCATTAACCGCACGTTAGCGTCGTTGGTCTCGTCGATGACGACCAGCTTAGAGAGACGGCTTTTGCGAGCTGAACTTTTGTGCTGTAGCAAGTGGCTTTTGTAAGCTTTGCGGCGCACAATTTTACCGCTGCCGGTCGCTCTAAAGCGCTTTGCGGCTGCTTTGCGAGTTTTGAGTTTTGGCATGGACTGGTGTTATTTGGACACAAGCTTCAACAGTATCACATTTGTGGTACTTTCTGCAAGGGAGATTTGCGGGTTGGGGGCGGCACTGTATTTACGGCGATATACAGGAGGGGCGATCGGCTAATCTTGTGGTTGTTTGCTGCATTTAACACCTAGTATAGAATGTTATACCGCAGTTGCGGTATCATTAAGAGTTATCAGCAGCGTTAATATTTGAAAGCTGTTGGTGAGGCACGATAATTAAATTGAAGATGCAACATTAATTATTGATGCTGGCGCTTACAGAGTCTCTTAAAAAATCCATTGAAAAAATCCTTTGATCGGTAATGAAAATTTCAAAGGAAATTCCTTTGGTAGTTATATCATAAAGGTAGTGACGAAATCAATAATTGCTTCATTGAAATTACTAGAAATCTCTAGCCTAAAAGCCTCAGCAGGGTAGGAGTCTTGGACTAAAGTTCCTTGGATAGCAATATTTCGCAAGCTTGTAACTGAGAGTGTCCAGTCGGAGTTTTACTGTGTTTTTTTACTGTGTTTATTTCGCACCGAATTCTCTAGCGTTTATCCTTATCTCAATCAAAAAATAGCACATAAAAGAAATAAGTTAGGACTTGGGAAGTCGAGGGATATGGTAAGGGATTAAGCATAATTATTTAAATATAAGCTTGGTTCTGACAATGTCAGGCAATTTTCAGAACCTCTCTATCTTCAGCTTGATTCAAGTCCAAAGGCAACTACATTTAGATTGTTCTGTAAGTTTTTGACCAATGGACTGCCTTTGTTGAAAGGGTTATTCGAGCAACTGATTATACCACCATTGTGGACACTGGCGTTTTTGATCGGAAACCACTATCCCAATGGGGGATAAAGAGAATCACCTTACTAGGGGATGCCACTCGCCCGATGCGACCATCTTTATGATTAGGGGTTACTATGGCATTTGAGCAAGACTTAAGTGTCAAATAATTTGCTAAACTTATCCATAGTTAATCGCCGAGAGAAAGTTCTATGTGGAAAGTGGCAGAATTCGCAAAATTAGTGGGAGTCTCAAGCTCTACGTTACGGCGCTGGGAAAAGGAAGGCAAGTTAATCCCTGAGAGGACACTGGGTAAACAGCGTGTTTATTCAGAAAGTCACCTAAATATAGTCAGGAACCTCAAAACCGGTAAAACGCCACCCCATCGGGCGATCGTATATTGTCGCGTCTCGTCCCCTGGACAAAAACAAGACTTACTTCGTCAGACACAAGCTATGGAACAATTCTGCTTGGCGCAAGGAGTTGCTATCACAGACTCCATTCAGGAGATTGGGGGTGGACTTAATTTCAAACGTCCCAAATTTCTGCAAATCTTACAATGGGCGATGCTGGGCGATGTTAGGGTGTTGTACGTGGCCCATAAAGATCGCCTGTGCCGATTTGGTTTTGAACTTGTCGAGCAAATTCTAGAGTGGAATGGCGGGACAATTATCGTCGCCAACGCCGAAAGCCTTTCACCGCATGAAGAATTGACTCAAGACTTGCTTTCGATAATCCACTGTTTTTCTTCCCGCCTCTACGGACTGCGGAAATACAAAGCTAAAGTTAAGAATATTGTAGAGGGTATAGATCCTTGTTCGGATTCCTCTATAGTGAATCAAGTAAGCAGCTCCAAGTAAGTTTAACTATATTTGGCGTCAAACTATCGCTAAAATTGAATTACAATGAAGCGACCTTGGTGGCAAAACACCTAGGATTTTGGCACGTAGTATTTAATTGTGGATTAAGCCGGAGAACCCAAATGTATAGCAATGGGAAGCTTTCCGACTCCAAGATACTCAACGAAGTCAAAAAAAATCTCACCAACCACGTCAAGAAACAGCCTAAATTCGTTTGGATGAACCAGTTGTATAGTCGAGTTTATCAAAATGCTTTGATTGACTTGAAAGATGCGTTTAGTCAATATCGTTCTGGGAAAGCAGGTTATCCAAAATTCGCTAAGCTGTGGAGCATTTAAACCATTAACTAGCCAGGTAAGGTGCGCCATTCGCGAACACTTACTATACATGGGAAACGCTTATTGACGCTGGGCCCCCTACTATCCTCCTTTAAAGGTCGAACAGCTTAGCCTCCGGGGAGGTATTTAAGTTGGATATAGTAGTGAACTCTCAATACAAACCTTTCGGGATTTTCGGGATTGGGAATTAGACGCGGATTTTTGCAATCTACTAGCAAATCGAAAGTGTCTAACACAGTGTGACCGATGATTGCGATATCGCCTAAAACCATTACCGCATCAATCGTTTCGCGCCCTTCCATTTCAATGATAATCGGTCTAGTAAAACCCACTGTTTCTTGTCGGCCATCAGCATATTTTGCTATTTCCTGACTACCCATTTCAAAGGTGGTAGCCGCGACGTGATTTATCCGTGGAATCAATCCAAAATCGAAAATCGAAAATCCTCAATAAAGAGCATTTATCTGTGGGGTCGCCTCTAAAATCTAAAATCTAAAATCTAAAATCTAAAATCGATTGACTCCTAATTCTTAAACCCAGGTGTTCGCAGACTTCTACAGGAATAGCTGTGCGTAGCGTACCAGTATCTATGAGTGCTTCTGCTTCGTACACACGCAACAGATTTGGATTGAGCAATCCTCTCTTGACTAACTCTGCATCAATGGCATTCGTTAGCTTGACTTTGACTCGAACTGCACCCATATTTTTGCGGGCTTGAGTTTGAGCGCGATCGAGATTTATCATATCGCCTCTTTTCGTCTAGAAAGTCTACCTTTGATTATAGCCCTAATTGATGGTTGTAAGGTTCGCAATGCACACCCTACAAGTAGAGTTTGTAGGTAAGTCTTACAGCGTATTCCAGGTTGAGGAAGTGCAGTAGGGACAAAGGCTTTCGCCGTGTCCCTACGGGGATCTATCGCACTTGTGGGGAGTCGGGATTGGGCATCCGGCCCGCCCTAAACATACAAGTTAAATGCACAAAAGCTTACTCATCTTCTGCATAGATAAACCGATACAATTCGCTAGGATCAGGTTCGGCGCTTTTCTCAGCAAAATCCACTGCATCGTCAATTACTGCTTGAATCTTACGATCGATCTCTTTCAATTCTTCAGCCGTTGCCAAAGTTCGATCGATCAACTCAGCAGCCAACTTCTTAATCGGATCGCGGGGGAACCAATATTCCTTCTCTTCCTTAGAACGCAACTCATCAGGATCGGCCAAAGAATGGCCGCGAAAGCGATAAGTCAAAGCCTCAATCAAAGTCGGCCCCTCGCCCGCCCGCGCCCGCGCTACAGCTTCTTTCGCCACTTCCCGCACCGCCAAAACATCCATCCCGTCAACCTCAAAACCAGCCATGCCAAAAGCATGAGCCTTTTTGTAAATCAGCGGATCGGAAGTAGCTCGCTCGTGGGCCATCCCGATCGCCCATTTGTTGTTTTCCACAACATAAATAATCGGCAACTTCCACAAAGCCGCCATATTCAAACACTCAAAAAACTGCCCGTTATTTGCAGCGCCATCCCCAAAAAAACAAGCAGTCACCCCATCGGAACTCTCATCCCCCAAAGCTTCGCGGCGGTACTTCGATTGAAAAGCCGCCCCCGTAGCTACAGGAATCCCCTCAGCCACAAAAGCATAACCTCCCAACAGCCGGTGTTCGGCCGAAAACATGTGCATCGAACCGCCGCGGCCCTTCGAGCAACCAGTTTCCTTCCCGAACAACTCCGCCATTACCTCCCGCGCCGGAACGCCCGCGCTCAAAGCGTGAACGTGATCGCGGTAGGTGCTGCTGACGTAATCGGTGTCATCCCGGCGCATCGATCGAATCACGCCAGTAGAGACAGCTTCCTGACCGTTGTACAAGTGGACAAAACCAAACATTTTGCCCCGGTAGTACATCTCAGCACACTTGTCCTCAAAATAGCGCCCCAAGACCATATCCTCGTAGAGCATCAAGCCCTCATCCCGAGAAATGGTTACGCTTTGCGCGTCAAAAACTGGTAAAGTCCGTTCCTGAACCATAAATAATTAATACCCGACGATCGGCTTCCTAGACATCTAAATTTAAACCCAGATGGGACACAACCGCAGCAGAAAACGATCGCACCTTTTCTGTGCAGCAGTTCACCAATTGTTAAAATGAGTTTGGCCCTCGGGGCAAATGGCCGGGACTCGGAGAACCAACTCCCGTCTAAACCCCATCCACACGAATGATATAATTCCATTACTCTCAAACCCGAAAATGCTCAAGAGTCAAACTACTCATTTAGCTGACGGGCAGTGGGGCTTTCCCTTGTCCTCACTGTAAAACGCCCTAGAGGGAAAAAAATCAGAGTATCTCTACGGCAAGTCCAACATACCGTGAATGGGGCGGTTGGAAGCCAACACCAGAATTTTTGATTTGGTTTGCGGGAGTATCTCACTTAAGATAGGCTAATTCAGTTGCTAGCGCTTTGGGGAAGTGGACGAGTGTTAATTCCACTAGATTACTACCGGATTTTGGGTCTACCGATTCAAGCTACTGCCGAACAGTTGCAGCAGGCTCACCGCGATCGAACTTTACAGCTTCCGCGCAGGGAGTATTCCGAAGTTGCGATCGTCGCCCGCAAACAACTGCTCGATGAAGCCTGCGCCGTTCTGTCAGACTCAGAGGGGCGCAAAGCTTACGATGCCAGTTTTTTAGCCAAAACTTACGATCGAGAGTCAGAAGCCGCACTCGAAGCCAAGCACCAGAGGTCAAAAACCTCAGCAGGCCCGGCCACAATCCTGCAAGACCCAGGAGAAACCGTTCCAGCAGAGTCCAAGGCTTTAGACGCTGCTCCCGACCCCCACACTCCAAGTATTGAAATCGATGACAACCAATTCGTAGGAGCCCTGCTCATACTGCAAGAACTGGGGGAATACGAACTCGTACAGAAGCTGGGTCGCCCGTATCTTAACAATGGCAGCATCGCGATCGCAGAAGGTCGTTTCGGCGACCCCCAGCTCGTGAGGCCAGATATAGTTTTAACCGTCAGCCTTGCCTGTCTAGAACTCGGCCGCGAACAGTGGCAGCAAGGTCAGTACGAAAATGCCGCAAGATCATTAGAAGCAGGTCAAGAATTGCTGCTGCTTGAGGGCCTATTTGCAAGCGTGAGGGGTGAAATGCAAGCCGACATATACAAACTCCGTCCGTACAACATTTTAGAGCTATTATCACTTCCCGAAGAAAAAGTCGCTGAGCGTCGCAAGGGACTGGAAATCCTGCGAGAAATGCTTCAAGAACGAGGCGGTATCGACGGTTCGGGAGACGATCGATCGGGTTTAGGAATAGAAGACTTCCTCCGGTTCGTGCAGCAAATGCGTAAACACCTAACCAGCAGCGAGCAGCAGGCGCTATTTGAAGCCGAAGCCGGCCGCCCCTCCGCAGTCGCCACTTACCTCTCGGTCTACACCCTGTTAGCCCAAGGATTTGCCGCCAGACAGCCGTCAATGATCCGTCGGGCCAAGCTGATGCTGATGCAGCTAGGTCGCCGCCAAGACGTTCACCTGGAAAAAGCCGTCTGTTCCCTGCTGCTGGGCCAGACAGAAGAAGCCAGCAGAGCCCTCGAACTCAGTTCGGAAAAAGAACCCCTGGCCTTCATTCGCGAACATTCCCAAGATTCACCCGACTTGTTGCCCGGACTGTGCTTGTACGCGGAACACTGGCTGCAAGAAGAAGTGTTTCCCCACTTCCGCGACTTGGCCAACGAGTCAGTGTCCCTGAAAGACTACTTTGCCGACCCAAAAGTACAAGCTTACCTAGAAGCTTTGCCACAGGACGCAGAAACCGCCAACGAATGGGTCGTCGTGCAGCCCCGCGCCGGCAAGCCCCCAGGGCGACTGCAACCTGCCGCAGGCCGATCGCCTGCTGCCATACCCGCACAGCCACCCACAGCCAAGCAGGGAGCCAGTACAGTCACCTTGACCCCCGTACCGGGCGACGCTTCCACCGCAGCCTCGGGCGCGAAATCCCCGGCAACGGTGGCGGCGCCGAGCGCTGTTGCCCCCGTCTCTCTCCCGATAGCTACAGTGCCACATCCTGCTGAATCGACTTCCAAACATCGCAGACGGCAACATTCAGGCCGCAGCGGAGCGAGCGGCAATGGGCTAAAGGGCGATTTTGTCGATCGGGCGCGCACCAAGGCAGCAGAAATTACCGCCCAAGTCAAGTCCATGCCTCCAAACAGGCTGGCTTTGCTTCTAGTTGCAGGCGTCCTGAGCCTGTTACTTTTGTGGTTAATACTCAGTCTGTTGGCTAGCGCGATGCAAGCCCTATCGGGCCCATCCCTCCGAGGAGAGCAAGCCCTCGTCCGCCTGGAAGAACCGCCCCTAGAAATCCCTGCCTTGGCCGCGGCCCCAGAACCGAGGGCTGCAGGCGCAGTGTCGGGAGAAATCACTGAGGAATCAGCCGGACAAATAGTTCAAAGCTGGCTGTCGGCGAAAGCAGCGGCTTTGGGCCCCAATCACGCTGTCGAAGAATTAAGGCAAGTTCTGACAGAACCGGCTTTGTCTCGCTGGCAATTGATGGCAGAAGCTCAACAGCGAAACAACGCGCACCAGCGTTACGTACACAAGCTGCAAGTTAATGGAGTTACCACAAATCCGACTAATCCCGATCGCGCCCAAGTAGAAGCCCAAGTCTCGGAAAAAGCCGAAGTGTTCGATCGATCTCAACTCGTTTCTTCGCGGAATGAAAACCTGCGGGTGCGCTACGACTTGATCCGTCAAGAGGGACAGTGGCGGATTATGGATTGGCAAGTGATTAAGTAAGGAATTGTTCAGTTGACAGTTGACAGTTGACAGTTGACCTGGGATACCGACATCTACCTGGAACGAAGAGGATTGGAGTAATGAACAGTCTTCTTTTAATTTCTCCCGATCGGGGTTTTGGCTGTAAACCTATTCTTTCTGGTAATTGGTAATTGGTAATTTTTGCTGGCTAATTACTAATTACCAGTTTCTGATTATTAGTTAAATTTTTCATGCCAAAAGTTGGAGTTTTGAATTGCAGATTATTGTTGAAGGCTGGCGTTTTATTTATCATTCCTATTGCGTAGCAAATCAATTTCAACTGCTGGAAATGCTCGCTCGCCCGCGAGGATAAATTGAGCTTTTCCACCGCGATATGCCCTACATTGACCCAGCTTGGGAGACGAAAATTAGTTTGTTCGATCGCCCAAATGAAACATTACTCCGCAGCATTAAGAGCCCTGGGGTAAATCAGTCAGCGGATGTTACCCTGCGAATGTACTGCCCGTGGGACTTCTCGGCATCCAGCAGCGCTCAAACTTGGGTATTTGCAGCCACAGAATGGGGGATTGTTACCAGTTCAGTATTACAGGCGATGGGTGTTAAGTCGATCGCCCAAACCCCGGTTAATTCAGAAACGAAAATTATTACACCTTCAGGTTGGTCAAAAGCCGGCTTAATTCGCAGCGGTGTTGAAGCCGATCGCATTGCTGTCGTACCTTTGGGAGTCGATGCTCAGATTTATTATCCTGCTGCGGGCGATCGGCGTCAATCACTGCGCCAAAGCTTGGGCTGGTCAAACTATTTTATATTTTTAAACATCGGAGGACAAACGGATCGCAAAGGCATTCGCCCTTTATTAAAAGCCTTCGCGGCAGTAGTTGACAAATATCCAGATGCGAGATTAGTTTTAAAAGGTTCAGAACTGCTTTATCCGTCGAGAGACGAGATTGCAAAAGCCTGCCGAGTTGTGCTCAACGATGCGGAAAGAGCGAGGGTTTTACCAAGATTAATTTATAGTGGCAGCCAGCTATCTTTTGCTCAAATAGCAGAGTTTTACCAAGCTGCAGATGTTTATGTTTCTCCCTATTTGGCAGAAGGTTTTAATCTGCCGGTGTTGGAAGCTGCCGCTTGCGGTTTGCCGATTATTTGCACGGAGGGCGGCGCTACAGAGGATTTTACGCGATCGGACTTTGCACTGCAGATTGAGAGTAAATTTATGGGTGTGGAGAGTGACGGGGAAACGTTATTTATCTTAGCTCCTAAGTGGGAACATTTGATTGATTTGATGTGCAGGGCGATCGAACAGCCTGGATTGGCTGCGAAAGCGAGGGTTGCGGGCCCGGCTTTTGTTGCTGAAAATTTTACTTGGAGGCGGGTAGTCGATCGATTGTTTGAGGTTATGGGAGGAGATAAAAAGAGAGAGGAGAGGTCTATTTTTGATCCAATAATTTTGTAGTTTGGACGTTTCAAGCCCTAGATGGAGAAATAGGCATTTTCCGGCGTTATACGTAAACAGTGGGGATTCGTCTTAAATTAATCGAACTCGCCCGGAGGTAAAGGGTTGTATTCGATCGCCCGCCAAGCATACTAACAAGCGGCCGCATCCGTCAATGCCGGCGGCTTCTCCGCAGATGGTTTCGGAGGAAAGTTCGATCGCCACCGGGCAACCAATCAACCCATCGCGGCGGCGCAATTCCGGCAAAAGTAGCGCTAAACCGGACTTGGAGGCTGGCTTGTCTGCTGTAGAAAACATATCGGCTAGTTCGAGTAAATAGTGCCGCAGTCGATCGACCAAACACAGTTCATCTGGTACTTTACTAGCAATAGAATGCAAGCTTACCGCATTGCCGAGATCCCTTTCATCCAATCCCGCAGCCGCGAAATCTACGCAGCGGTTGAGTCCAATTCCCACAACCGCGCGAGTTTTGCCCAAAGCATTGCCCGAAGTAGCTTCGCAGAGAATTCCGGCTAATTTGCGGCGATCGATCCAGACATCGTTTGGCCATTTCAGGCGCAGCATATCGCGACAGTCGGGAACCAAATCTTCGATCGCGTAAATCACCGCTAAACCCGCTGCTAAACTGAGTCCCGGCAACAGAGTGGGGTTGAGGTTGTCGAGTACAAAACTAACAGTCAAGACACCGCTTGGGGCGTGCCAGGTGCGCCCGTGTTGACCGCGCCCGCTGGTTTGTCGCTTGGTAAATACTGCATCTCCGTGGTGGAGCCCGGCCGCGCGGGCAATCGCCCAACTGTTGGTACTGGGACAGGTATCTAAGGAGTGCAGCCAGTGAGGAAGAGGAAGGTTTGGGCGATCGGATTCTGGGGTTGCGGGCACGGGAGTTAAGGGCAATTCAGACAAGGTGTGATTTGTAGTATTCGATATGTAAAAGCTGATTATCGCATTTTCCAGAAGTGCCACCTCGCGCGACGGCGAGAATTCAGGGAAATTGGAGTGTAGTACAGTTTCCGCATCAGATTTACCTAGCACCACGCCACCTATTTAGCAGTAAAAATATTGATATATAAGGATTTTGGGGAATCATGAGGGTTGCTGGGAGCGATCGGCACCCCTTTAAAAAACCCAATTTAAAAAAAAGTTGTATTACCCCCTTGACAGCTTTGTACTACATAAAGTAGTATAAATGTAAGCCGAAGGGGAAAGAGCTTCAAAGCTTTAGCCCACCAGCCATATGAACCTTGAAAACAGAATAGGAAGTTAATCGTGTCACACAATTGCGGACATCGGCGGTGTAGACTCCGGCAACAAAAGCCCGATCGGGTTGTAGTACGCGGAATCAACCGCCACCCCGTCCCAACTTGAGTAATTCAAGGACAAAATATTGTTAATTTTCGCGGGGGTATAGCTCAACCGGTCAGAGCAGTCGCCTGTCGAGCGAAAGGTTGCGAGTTCAAGTCTCGTTACTCCCGTCAGTCGATTTTAGATTTTAGATTTTAGATTTTAGATTTGCTCCACAGGAGAAGAATCTCGGAATTGGAACTAGGGTCTAAAATCCACACCTCCTGTCGGAAAGCAAGTATCCGTTTTTGGGCGGAGGTCAAAGTCCCGCAGGCAAAAGTCAAGCCGTCTCCCCCTCTGGCGAGTCGATTTTAGATTTTAGATTTTAGATTTTAGATTTTAGATTTACTCCACAGGAGAAGAATCTCGGAATTGGAACTAGGGTCTAAAATCCCCACCTCCTGTTGGAAAGCAAGTATCCGTTTTTCGGCGGAGGTCAAAGTCCCGCAGGCAAAAGTCAAGCCGTCTCTCC
>NZ_JAUBRP010000004.1:92433-96000 GCF_036701935.1 Microcoleus sp. M2_D5
CCACAGGAGAAGAATCTCGGAATTGGAACTAGGGTCTAAAATCCACACCTCCTGTCGGAAAGCAAGTATCCGTTTTTCGGCCGAGGTCAAAGTCCCGCAGGCAAAAGTCAAGCCGTCTCCCCCTCTGGCGTGAAGATTGCGAGTGCAAACCTCGTCGGGACTCCCAGGTTAGGTGGCTGAGTGGCTCAAAGCGTCGGTCTGCAAAACCGATTTTCGCGGGTTCAAATCCCGCCCTAACCTCTGTTCCCAATCAGAAATTAAAAATTAGAAATTAAAAGATTAAACTAACAGTCTTTTAATTGAATTTTTTAACTTTGAAAAGGAACGAAGCGAAAGTGACATTGCAGCGTAGCTTAATAGTAAAGCGCCAAGTTCATACCTTGGTCAATGCGGGTGCAAATCCCGCCGCTGCCACCAAAAGCAGGGATGGTGTAACTGGCAACACTCTGGTCTCCAAAACCAGCATTCTGAGTTCAAATCTCAGTTCCTGTGCCAATTTATAGTGCTGTAGGCAAATGGTTTAAGCCGCTTGGTTTTCACCCAAGTGATTGCGGGTTCAACTCCCGTCAGCACTTCTCGTGGGTCGTTGGCAGAATGGTTTTGCAGCCGCCTTTTAAGCGGATGGATCGAGGTTCAATTCCTCGACGACCTACCAAAAATCCTATCTTGGGTCGGCCCTCCTATTGGCGTGGGTAGCTGTCTGTAAAACAGTAGCTTAAAGCGTTGCTGGTTCAATTCCAGCCTGACCCATTTGTAACTGCATTTAATATGCAGTTGCAATTTTGAGAACGTGGTGTAACTGGATAACATCTCAGTCTACGAAACTGAAGATTTGGGGGTTCAAATCCCTCCGTTCTCGCTGAGGAGAAGTGGCCGAGCGGCTTAAGGCGCTTTCCTGCTAAGAAAGAGCGGTTTAACAACCGTCGTGGGTTCAAATCCCACCTTCTCCGTTTTCCCCCGATAGCTCAGTTGGTAGAGCGCTTGTGTGAAGAACAAGAGGTCGTCAGTTCGATACTGACTTGGGGGATTGCGTTGCCTTATAGCTCAATGGTAGAGCAAGCGGTTGTTAACCGCTAGGTTGTAGGTTCGACTCCTACTGGGGCAGCCATTTTTTAAATTGCCGGGTAGACAAATTGGTAAAGTCGCCTATCTCTGAAATAGGAGTTTTTGTAGGTTCAAAGCCTACCCCGGCACCCAATTATTGGGAAGTCGCCTAATCGGTATGGCACCTCTCTTTGAAAGCGGAAAAATGCAGGTTCGATCCCTGCCTTCCCAGTTCTGCTATTACCAAAGCAGATCGATTACACTCCTGTAGCCCAATTGGCAGAGGCCGCAATTTCAAAAATTGTGTTGTGTGAGTTCAAATCTCACTCCTGAGTAGCAAATTTTAAACTAAGTTTCTACTTGCTCCTGTGGCGGAATTGGCAGACGCGGCAGACTTAAAATCTGTTCTATTTTAGATTGTGAGTTCGAGTCTCACGAGGAGCATGAACGGGATGTAATTCAGCGGCCAGAAGCCATGCTTTGGGAGCATGGAGTCGTTGGTTCAAATCCAACCATCCCGACTTTACCCCTGTGATGTAATTGGAAAACATCGCTTACTCAGAATGAGCGTCTTACAGGTTCGAGGCCTGTCGGGGGTATTAGGTTTTATTCAATCTAAAATCTAAAATCTAAAATCTAAAATCACTTTTGCCCCTGTAGCCCAATCGGTAGAGGCGCTAGATTTAGGATCTAGTTAGTGCTGGTTCGATGCCAGTCAGGGGTATTTGGTGACATAGCGGGTGAAGTAGCCTGGGTAGGCTTGGAGGTCTCATAAGCCTCTTAATAGCAGGTTCAACTCCTGCCCCCGCCACCAAAAATGCAGGTGTGATGTAATTGGCAACATGAGGCTCTTGTAAAGCTTTCTTGCAGGTTCAACTTTTGTCACCTGCTTGGGAAAATACGATCGCTCTTTAAGCAGGATTGCGATCGCCACCTTCCCAAATTTGCAGTTGTCGTTCCGCCGCAACAAAACAGTTTACATACGGCGTGGGATAAACAAAGTAGTCGTAAGCCAGTGCCATTTGCCGCGCGGCTTCGCGATAAGGAACTCGGCCGATTCCCGTTCCCAATCCCGGACAAACGACGCTCTCTATTTTACGTTCTGCGTGTCGGTTGTAGCGCCGAATTGTTAACAGCATTGCCCACGTTGCCACATACGGAATGTCTGTTCCTACGACAGACATAGGTACGCGCATGGTGGGAGTATGAGCGAGAAAAGGATGTTTCGGATGGTGAGTTTCGATGATAAATGATGTGCCAACTGGTTGTTCGCCTAGATAGTCTTCCAAGATATGCTGCTGAACCCTAACCATTAGAGAATGACCGAAAAAATCAACAATGGCTGCATCGATACCGCCATCCATCATGCCAAATGAATTGGCGGGACTAACCAAACAGTCATACTCGGTTAAATCCTCGAAACGTTTGTTGGTAATTTCGACATTTGGTAGGTAGAAAAAATGCTCTTGGAATGCGGCGAATAGTTCGGGATTGGGTGCTGTAACTATAAGTTTCATATTTTTTATCTCCGCTCTCTAGTAGTTTAGCAAATTACTAAGGGCGATCGCACGGTAACACTAATTAAAGTGCGGATATGGTGCAACGGTAGCATCTGAGTCTTCCAAACTCGCGATACGGGTTCGAGTCCCGTTATCCGCTTGGCTAATTAAATAGTGGACAGTTGACAGTTCATAGTTGACATGGAGGTTTTATAACTGTTGACAATTGACAGTCGCGCGTAAGCGGAAATATCAAATTTGTTTGCGGGTGTGATGTAAAGGTTAGCATCTGAGTATGCCATTCTCAGCGCATGGGTTCGAGTCCCATCATCCGCTTTTGTAGTCCTGAGCTTCGATGGTAGAGCGTTTGCCTTACAAGCAGACGCGGGGTAATCTCCTGTCAGGACTACCAATTTATGGGAGTGTAGCTCAATGGATAGAGCGCCGCGCTTCGGACGCGGATGTTGTGGGTTCAAGTCCTACCACTCTCGTTGTTTTTGCTTTAATTTAAGGAGGTTGATTCCATTGAATGAATAATTTTTTATATTAAGATCGATCGCCCTTTGCGTGTCCCAATCTTTGGAGCCTACATACTTTAGTACGAGAGGAAAGGTAACGCTGTCAAAATCGGCGGGCGTTTGAGAACGAGGAGTGCGATGAACCCGGCAGGTTGGCTTAAAGGTAGCCATCCTTTAAAGAGTGTGTAGCAACTCATCGGCGGAGTCTCTCTAGTAACTGAGAAAACGCAATGCTCTGATAACTTGCACGTCAAAGTGCGCTCGCACATTAACAAAAAACATGGGAGTGTAACTCAACTGGATAGAGTGTCGAGCTTCTACCTCGAATGTTGTGGGTTCAAGTCCTACCGCTCCTGCTGTCTGGGGTTCGTAGCTTAATTGGTAAAGCATCTAACTGGCTGTTAGAAAGATATCGGTTCAAATCCGATCGCAATCCACCACACGAATTTTAGATTTTAGATTTTAGATTTTAGATTTTAGATTTTAGATTGATTTCACAAATCTAT
>NZ_JAUBRP010000004.1:96100-108038 GCF_036701935.1 Microcoleus sp. M2_D5
CGGGAAGCTTGAATATTCGTCCATAATTTTGGTTAGGGGCGACTTAATACCACTTTAAAAAACTAATTAAACTGTGGCAAAGCTCCCAACCCATATCCACTAACTCATCCCAAATCTAAAATCTAAAATCTAAAATCTAAAATTGATTTCACAAATCTATCGGGAAGCTTGAATATTCGTCCATAATTTTGGTTAGGGGCGACTTAATACCACTTTAAAAAACTAATTAAACTGTGGGAAATCTCCCAACCCATATCCACTAACTCATCCCAAATCTAAAATCTAAAATCTAAAATCTAAAATAGTATAAGGGGTCATAGCTCAATTGGTAGAGCGCTTGCTTTGCACGCAAGAGGTTAGGAGTTCGATTCTCCTTGATTCCACTGCGGTGTCTGAAGCCAAAGCGGTAGCGGCGCTGGTTTGTGGAACCAGTAATAGCGGGTTCAATTCCCGTCAGACACCCCTTGGAAGATGCCGCTAAATGGTTGGCAACCAGTCTTGAAAACTGGGGTACAGGTAACTGTAAGGGTTCGATTCCTTCATCTTCCTTTTAACCACCGGAAGTCAAAAAGCGAGATGCGGTGCTGATAACGCGGGGATAGGAGGGGCAGTACCTCCTCGGTGGATTGCTGATGATTTTATATCTAAATAAGGGAGAATTATGGTTAATTTTTTCACAAAATTTGCTATCATAAACTGAGCAAAATTATGGGGAGGTCGCCTAAGTGGAATGGCACCGTAAAAACTTTGGAAAAGCGGCTCCCAAAAGGACGATCGGGTTTGTTGAGTAGGGTAAAAAGTTGCTTCGCGACGTTCCCTGAAAACGCAAACTGGCAGCGGGTTGCGGAGGCACTGAAAGGAATTAACAGTCCGAGATGGGGGCAGTTCCCGTCTGCTTGCGGGCAGTAAGGAAGCGCGTTTCCTGAAAGTTGCTGTCGATCGATGCGGGTTCGAGTCCCGTCCTCTCCATTCAAAATTCAAGTCCAAATCGAAGAGTTTCAACCCGTGCCCTAACAGTTAAAGCATACATACTCGGCTGTTAACCGATTAAAACCAATGCTTTACGCACTTGCACGGGTTGAACCTCAGAACCTCAGTTGTTTTTGAGGTCTAAATCGCGATCGTAGCTGCCGATTGGCCGCAGTCTGGTCATCAACTGCTTCAGCAAGAAGCCGTTGCTGTTCCAAGCGGTATAAGGAGTAGCCCCTTGTCCCTTCAGCCACAAGGTTTGTCGGGCTTTGTTGTGGCAGATATTTGCCAGCAGGCTGACGACTGACACTAAGCCGAGTTCATCGACAAGGGCTTCGAGTTCATCTTGAGTCACAAGCACACCTCCAGGGTTGACTATTCCTGAAATATACCATATAGTACCTTCAAAGGGTACTTTAAGTATACTAATAGTTACTTGTCCTCAGTTTCGTCCACGAGGTTGTATTCCTTGACGGCCGCCATGACTAGCAGAGTGGACATAGGAACTCCTGTCTGCTGGGACATTTTTCTCAGTTTTTCGTGCAAACGCTTGGGAACTGTGACTTTAATCACAGCAGTCTCTTCTTTGTCAGCCATTTCAAGCAGTCATGTTTAGTTGACACCAGCTTATCCTCTTTCCGAGTACCGATCGCGCTTTGCTGCGATCGTCTCTAGGGATGCGGGCGCAGCGCGATAAAATGGCTACTGCTGCGAAACTGGGCGCTAACACATAAAAAGGTCGATCGCAAATCTCTAACCAAGGGAGCGACTGGATATATTAGTTACATTCAGAAGCAAGCAGTAACCAAACAACTTAATAAAAAAGGTGAAATATGCGAAAATTAAAATATTGTGTTATACTAGCTTAGATGCGGGAGTATAGCTCAGTTGGTTAGAGCAGGTGACTCTTAATCTCAAGGTCGAAGGTTCAAGTCCTTCTACTCCCATCCCCAATAACATACGACTCACAAGGCTTTGAGACTTTAAACTGTCTCTAGTAGGTCGTTTTCCACTCATTTTGCGCTCACGATAGCAGCCAACGGCGGTAGCGGTTGGATTACTGTGAGTGTTTGCGTTGTCGGATTTTTAATGTGAATCGACTCGTCCGATCGATAAAAGTGCGATCGCCCAAGCTATTTTGAAACTGAATAACAACAGGGATTGGTGATTAGCTATGATGGCAAATCTCTCGGCGCGGTGCTATGCGGGCGATCGCGATTTAGATGCGATCGCCCATTTAATCAATACTTGCGAATCAGTCGATCGGCTCGATGAAGGCACTTCCATCTCGGAATTACAACAAGAATTTAACGCACCGTCTCTAGACAAAGCCCGCGATATCCGCCTTTGGGAAGATGCGGAAGGAAGATTAATCGGTTTTGCTCAGTTGTCGGTTTCTGAACCGGGGGAAGTAACTGACGGTTGGTTGTGGTTTCGCGTCCACCCCGACGCGCGCGGAGGCGATGTGGAAGCAGCCGCGATCGCCTGGGGTGAAGTGCGGATGCGCGAGGTGTCTGCGATGCGGGGCGCGCGCGTGAAGCTGCGAACCTACGCTCGCGCTGAGGATTGCGATCGCATTTCTGTGCTGGCAAATTGCGGTTTTAAGGCCGATCGCTATTTTTGCCGAATGGCGCGATCGCTCTCTGAACCGATCCCAGAACCGCAATTCCCTGAAGGCTTTTTGCTGCGTCAGTTCCCCGGCGAACAGGATGCGGCAGCTTGGGTAGAAATGTTCAACCAGTCGTTTATCGATCACTGGAATCATCACGATTTAACGGTGGATAAATTTAAGCACGAATTGGCTAAACCCGATTACAGAAATGATTTAGACTTGATTGCTGTTGCTGATGACGGCACATTTGTCAGTTTTTGTTACTGCGAGATTAGTGTGGAAGAGTGCGATCGTACCGGGCGCAATGAAGGCTGGATTGCTTGTCTCGGCACTCGGCGCGGCTTCCGCAAAATGGGATTGGGACGAGCGATGTTGCTTGCTGGTTTGCATCGACTGAAAGCTGCCGGTGTCGCTACTGCTATTCTCGGCGTCGATGCTGCAAATTCCTCCGGTGCATTGCGTCTTTACGAGTCTGCTGGTTTCCACAATATTCGCAACAGCATTTCCTATGTTAAGGATGTTTGATCGATGTTACAGATTGCGATCGCCCTTTGAGCCAAGAAACCGGGTTTTTTACCGAATCTGCGGGTGGCAACGAAATATTTTGGTAAAAAAACCCGGTTTCTCGCCACTCGTGTAAGTTTTATCTAAAAAACTTTTGCTACCCCCTTGACAATCGTGTAGTATTTATGTAGTATTTAAATATGGAAAGCGCAGGACCAGCAAAAACCTGTATTTTCCGTGCAAATTCTGAACGTTGACAACTAAATATTGCTCAAAATTTCAAGGAACATCAATTTGAAAGTCTTGCAATACAGACTCGATTGTCATGTTGTTACTTTATACGAGACTGTTCGGTTACAAACTGACTCGGGTCGAGTCAGAGATTGTACGAAATCAGTCTAATTTCAACGAATTCCATGCGGATTCAGAACAGACAAGTTCAGCCAGATTTGAATCAACCAAAAAGGCTGAGGAAATCCGCAAAATCAAACAAGCTTATCATTTAGAACGGCGCTTATTTCAGTAAAGATTATCAGATTTCGTGAATCTTTACCGATACTGGCAATTTGCCCGCGTCTTACAAAAAGCCAAAGTCGAGAGCAGATAAGCTACCAATCCCAAATCCAAAATCGCTCTAGGAGGTATCGGTAATGGTTCACATTCGTTTTGAAGGACGTTCCTACGACGTGGCAGAAAGCCAACTCGGTATCGCGGCAGGAATGAGCGACAAGGCTATTAAGGAACGTCTGGCCAACCATTTTGATGTCAAGGGATCTCGCTTCGAGTCTTACGTGCTCGATCGCCGTCCCAGCGGTGATTTAATTGTCCGCCCCGAAGCTGTTTACGGCTAGAAATTCACTGAAAGCACGCATTAGGCAGCGCATCCCAACTAAAGAAGCTTACAAACTGGATACGTTCGACTTAAAATCGAATTGTAGGTTCAATTCCTACTTGCCGCGAGGCTAAAGCTTCTCTGACTTGTGCGCTGCCTTTTATAGCTGAATTTTTTATATCTATCCGGCGCTTAAAAGTTCCACTTCGCGCCCCAACAAAGGAAGCTTACATACTAGCTCATTGGTAGAGCAATTCCCTCTTAAGGAAACGGTCGCGGGTTCAACTCCTGCGTATGTGCCAACGGCTTTCTTAACTTGCGCGAAGTGACTTTTAATGCTATAGAATCTTGTGGTTAATTCAGGATAATAATTAAGTAATCCTGTTTGTATTGAAGACTTCCGCCCTCAAAAATAAATTGGGTATTAGCCATGAGAAAATGTTGGCAGATATCTCGCCGATGAAAGTCACAATTACTCGATCGTACATCAGGCTAACGGTTTGATTGCAAAATATGCCGATTCCCTACGGGATAGCTCCGCACGCGCGTACTTTACCGTTTCGCTATTACACCCGCGATCGCCTGATGTCCTGGGAAGCTCGGATTAATTGGGTTGAACCAGATTTGAAGTCACTTGACTCCGAAATAGTCCGCCAGGGATTGAAATCCCTGTCTAATAGCTAAAGTCCTCTAAAGAGGACTAAAGACATTTTTTGTGGGTTTTTAATTCATAGAAAATACATTTTCAAACACGCATTTCAGTCCTCTTAAGAGGACTTAAGCTTTGAGCCAGGGATTTCAATCCCTGGCGGACTGAGGCGATAGGTGCAAAATATTAGGTGACAGCAATGAATATGAATGCAGCAGAACGCGATTTACGTTTGGAAATGCTCAACAGTCTGCTCACAACTCCTCACCGCCAATTAGAAAAAGTAGCAGAAATTCACAAGTTAATTATCGAATTAGACCCGATTTTTTACGGTCATTTAGCAGTGTGGTATCAGCGTCACGGCGACGTGCGCGATCACAAGGAAGTTTTTGCCGGAAACTTGCTGACTTCGGCGCTGACGGAACACCGAGATGCCGGTTTTATGATGCTGCAAGAGTTCCCTCCCTACGAGGTGTCGCGGATTGTGGACTTTATGAAGCGGCACCAGAATAAGGTGCCCCGCAGCGCGCGCACTGCTGTCACTCGCTATCTGAAATCGCGGGAAAAGAATGCACAGTTTTTCGATCGCGCCGCCATCCGCAACCGCAAGGCGATGAAGCATTTGTACGCAACGCTGCACGTCAAGCCGAGCGATCGCGCTAATGCTATCCTGTTTAAAGACAATCCGCCGGAAGACTCTCTGGCATTCGTGTTGAAGCAGTTGGCGAAGGCGGCGACACCTGCGGAACAGGCGAATTTGATTGTGGAGTACAAGATTCCGTATACGATCGCAGTTGGTGCGATCAGACAGCTAACGCCAACAGTTTTGGCCGCGCTGATCAACTCGATGTCGCCGCAGGAAGTCATCAACAATTTGAAATCGATTCAGTCGCGCGGCGCGATGGATCACCCGGAAGTCAAGCAGTTGATTGACTCGAAGCTGGATGAAGCGGCAAAGTGCGATCGGGTTTCTGCTTACAAAGCGAGTGTGGCGGGTGCGGGCGCGAACTTCGACGCAGCAACGGCGGCGAAGCTGGAAGCGGTGACAAACGAACAGGTGAAGAAGCGCGGGAAGATTGCGAAAGCAACTGGTTTGTTGATTGACAAGTCTGGTTCGATGGAAAGTGCGATCGAAGTCGGGAAGCGTCTCGCTGCTTTGATTTCGGGCATTTCCGAGGCTGCACTGTTCGTCTACGCCTTTGACACGATGCCGTATCCAGTGCAAGCAAACGGCAGCGAATTGACAGACTGGGAACGCGCTTTCAAGCACATTCGCAGTGGCGGCGGCACAAGTTGCGGTTGCGCGGTGGAAGCAATGCGAATTAAAAAGCAGGTTGTGGAGCAATTCATTATCGTAACAGATGAAGGCGAAAACTCTGCGCCTTATTTTGCAGATGCTTATCAGAATTACTGCCGCAGTTTGGGGGTAAATCCTGATGTTGTGATTGTGCGAGTTGGTGCTTGGTGCGAATATGTCCAGAAGCAATTGAAGGACAAACAAGTAGCGGTGGAAACCTTTACGTTTGCCGGGGATTACTACTCCTTGCCGAATTTAGTGCCGATGTTGAGCCGTCCTTCGCGGCTGGAATTGTTGATGGAAATTCTGGATACATCGCTGCCGGTAAGGAATGACAAGTAAAATGTAGGGTGCGCGCTGCGACCTTATTTCTTAGTCTCAAGCGGCTGTAATATCAAGTTGGAGCGCTCCGTTACAATCTAATTCCCGGTATTGTAGGGGCGGGTTCACAGACAATAATTGCCGATAATCGACAATCTCGTAAACCCGCCCCCACCCAACGGTAAATCGCAATCTACTTATATAGTTAAAATTTGCACGGAGCTGAAGGACAAGAAACTATGAAACTAGCTGAAGCTTTAATTTTAAGAGCAGACTGTCAAAAAAGAATGGAACAACTGCGCTCCAGATTGACAAGAAGTGCTAAAGTACAGGAAGGAGAAGAACCTCCCGAAAATCCCCAAGCACTGATGAGCGAAGTAGATGCAGGGGTGCAAGAACTGGAAGACTTAATTAAGAAAATTAACAAGACTAATTCGCTGACAACTCTGGAAGATGGAGTAACTTTATCGGATGCTTTAGCCAAGAGAGATGCTCTCGCCCTCAAGCGCGGCATCTACAATTCTGTAGTTGACGCAAGCGCTTTGAGGCAAGACCGCTATACTCGATCGGAAGTCAAATTTTTCAGTACGATCGACGTTGGTGAACTGCAAACGCAAATCGATCGAATGTCTAGACAGTATCGGGAGTTAGATACTAAAATACAGCAAGCAAACTGGAATACTGAACTTATCGATTGAGCAAGTTGGTAGCCAAACCAATAGAAGCGAGCACAAACCCAGCCAATTGGGTTAAGTTGGCATTAACCTCCTCCATGAGGGGCCATGCTAAAATCTCACAAATTAAGCCCAGTATTGTCACAAGCGTACAGGGCATTGTTAAAGTTACTACCGCGTGCAGGTCTATTGATATTGGTGAGGGTGGGTTAGGGGTTTCTTGCTCAATTGCAAAAGGTATGTGGAATTCCAGAAGGCTGTGAGGCGGTTAAAATTTCGATTTTTTTCCTCCTCAACCGAAAGCGTTTTCCCTATTTAAAATTCTTCTCTAGTTTGATCGATAATTTCTTGTAATTCTGGATTAGCGATGGATGAAACTAACTGGGAATCCGCACCAGCTAAAGCCGCGCGCAACTTTTCCGAAGTCAGTGCGGGATATTTTTCTAACACCTGCTGTTGAGTCCATCCTGCTGCAAAGAGCCCCAGCAAAAATTCTACAGATAATCGAGTTTCGGGCGCTGCTGGTTGACTTGTTGAAGCTTTCGGGTTTGGATGAATGAGCTTTCGCCAGTCCATTGTTTTACTTAAACGATTGGGAAGATTCCGCCGATTATACTGCATTTGGACACAGTAGAAACACGGGCATCGTTGACTGACTTTGTAACAGTGCCACCGCAGGTGATACCATTTTAGATTTTAGATTTTAGATTTTAGATTGGCAATCACTGATGGATTAAGGGTTTGAAGCTTGGCTACAGTGGATTTTTTTTTGAACAGGTGTCATTTCGCGATTTTGCGATTAAATTGTTATTACGATCGCAGTACAGCACTTTCTTATAGACTAGAGTAATGGGGTAGCGACGGGGCGAGATTCCTTTTTCCTTTTGTCCGTTTCAATACCGAACCGCGTTAGCGAAGCCAACGAAGAGGATCGCACTAAATCTCAACCCACTGTCTAACGGACTGTGCAACCCACAATACAACTACTTTAACTTCATAAAAATATGGGAAAAAAGTCGAAAGCCAAAAAATCCCAGGTCAAAAAATCCAGTTTGCTCTGCCAGCGACTGCAAGAAGCTCTCGATCGAGGCAGCAAAGTTTGGATTAAAACAAATAATAGCAGTTTCGGCGGCATCCCGATTAATTTGTTCGGGGAGTTTGCGGAACTTTTAGTGATAGTTCCCCCTAACGAACAGGCGGAAAATATCGATGCTTACGGACAAGTTACGTGGCTAATTCGACTCTCTGATATTATTGCACTCGCTTATCCTACTGAATACTGGTCTAAAGATAGATTAGAAAGTTTGCTGCCACCCGATGCAGTTACTTCCGAAGTAGGAGATTAACTGCGTCGGGTGTGCATTGCGTACCCTAATTTTAGCTGAGTTGTATTTGGTATGGTGTGCAATACACACCATACATTTACTATTTTTTAAGCTGTTTTAGCAGCCAATATATACACCTCTTCCACCGATTTTTATCACTTTAATTAGTTGTTGCAAGCTGAAAGCTGTACTTTACAACTGCCGCCCTCTAGTTCGCTGCAACCAGCGAGAGCTTGAGCTTCTGCAGCGGCTTTATCGTCGCCCCAGCCCGCACCGGCTCCTCCTTTGCCTACGGCGATCGCTCCACAATTATTACTATTAGATGTCAGGGGTTCGCAGTCGTTCGCACCTCCGCTTTGTTCATTGCAGACGGCTACTGCTGCGTTTAGTGCTTCTTTCTCTGTAGCATGATCCCAACTAATACCAGTGGCGTCAGAAGTCGGAGAATAAGCAGTAGCTCCATAGCTGTCCTGAGCTTTAGCTACCTGGACTGAGCCGAAAAGAGGAAGTGTCAAAGCTGTGACTACAACCCACTTAGAAAAAAGCTTTTGCAGCATATTTACTTAATATCTTTACAAGGTTAAGTTGCGAGGTTCGCTCAATATTATATTAGGGTATTGATTCGCGTCAACAGTATTGATAAATCTTTATATTTATTTAATTTAAAAGTGTGTTAGGTAAAAAAGTTAAGACAGGACTTACCCATTCCGATGCCTAGAAACCGGGTTTTTTAGCGAATCGGCGGGCGGGAACGAAATATTTTTGTAAAAAACCCGGTTTCTGATTGCCTATGCGTAAGTCCTGTAAGATGAAGGAGGTCAATTCAGTGCCAGATATCCGCAAAATCCTCAGCCAACTCGCTGCCCGAGAAGGCCAGCTACTCGATACCCAATTCCTGGCTCCTTGCGTGCGCGGGGGAAGCGTGCGGATCAGGGTTAGCTCAATGGTTTATACTTTTCAAGCCTCACCGCGCAACTTTGAAGGATGGGCTATTTTTAAGCCTATAAATGAGAAAATAGCTGCGGTGGTTGAGGAACCGAGTTTGCCGCCAGTGGCAGAATATTTGCAACTGCTCGTACCCGTGCGCTTGCACTTGGCTTGCGTGTTGCAAGGACAAACTTGGCTGGCTTATCCTGTTAACGAATCTGACGCGAAACAGCGCACGGGTGTTGCGAAACCCGTACCAGTTCATTTAGTAACTGAAGGTTCGCAGTTTGAACAGATTGTGGCGCGGTGGGACGGTCATTGTTTGTGGTTTGAAGAGATTGACAGGCGCGCCGATCCGCTGCCGTGTGAGGAATTGAAAGCAGCTTTGAAAAAGTTGATTTTGCCTCAAGATGTTCGCTTTAAAGGGATGACACCGGAAATGCGAACTGTTTACGAATTGGTGTCCCGAAATATTAAAGATTTCGATCCAAAAGTGCGGGATGAACAGCGCTTGCAGCGGGCGTTGAAAATGGGCGGCGGTGAATTGCGGGATTTTTGCGTGAAGCGAAGCTATCCCGCAGGGAATCGCGAAAATTATTGGCTGGTTGAATGGACTAGCGGAACGGGAGAACATCACACTTCTGCGATCGCCAAAAATGATTTGACAGTGATGAGTGCTGGCATTTGTCTCAGCGGATTGGACAAAGAGTTCGACTTGCAATCATTGGTTGGAGTAGTCGAAAATCGCTAATTCTTGATTACCATGAGTATATTTTTTCACGAACAACTTTACAGAAGTGCCGCAGTGATGTCGCTGATAAAAAATTTCCCGGTAACGGTGTGCGGCGCGGGTGCTTTGGGTGCGAATATAACAGAAAGTCTGGCGCGATCGGGCTTTTGTCAGTTAAAAATCATCGATCGCGATCGCATCGAGGAACGCAACCTTTCCACTCAACCCTATTATCGATCGGACATCGGCGCATTCAAAGCCAAAATTCTCGCCAACCACCTCTACCGCGCTTTGGGAGTCAGCATTGACGCGCACTCAAAAGAATTGACACCCGCAAATGCCGATCGACTGCTTGCCAACAGCGCCACAGTCATCGATACTTTTGATAACAGTGTCGGGCGGCAAGCAGTCAAGGATTACTGTGCCACTGTCTCCCTTCCCTGCGTGCACGTCGGATTAGCTGCCGATTATTCCGAAATAATTTGGAACCAACACTATCGGGTTCCTTCAGCCGCGAATGATGACGTTTGCGACTACCCGCTGGCGCGAAACTTGGTAATGCTGACAGTTGCAGTTGCCTGCGAAGTAATTGTTACCTTTGCTGCTACCAAACAGCAACAAAATTTAACTTGCACGATCGGAGATTTTGCAGTAAAGCCACTTATATTGTAAAATGTCGGTTGACTGTTGCCAGAAACCCGGTCGAGATTGGATGCCTCCATTCCACAAACCCGGTTTCTCACTCTCAAACAATCGTCAAAATCGCAAAAAACCCTTGAGAAAATTAACAGGGAAACTATGTCCGAACAAGTTTGTACTGGTACTATTTCACTAGAATGCAAGCCAAAACCGCCCCCGAAAGACCCGCCTAAGAAGCCGCCTGAGCAGAAGCCTTCGCAGCAGACTTTTTATTATTTACTCGCAGTTCTGGGCTTATTAGTTTTGACTGGCGCCAATGCAGCAAACTATACAGCGGGCAGCACAATTTGCCCCACTAATGATTGCCACGAACCCGAAGTCAGACCCCATAAAAGGATTTTAAAACACGGATCGAGAGGGGCAGATGTGAAGAGACTGCAAAAGTTGTTGAACGCGCGGGGCTTGTCCCCACACCCGATCGTAGTTGATGGCGTGTTCGGGCCGACAACTCTCACAGCAGTGAAGAAATTTCAGCGGCAAGCTCACCTTCGTGTAGACGGAGTTGTGGGAGGCAAAACTTGGGACAGACTGTTTGCGAGTTCGTAAATTCAAGTACCCGAAAACAAAAGTTCCTAAGTCATCATTGCTAATCATTAATCCCTGCGGTTTGTAGTTGTGCAGATAGCGCATTTTGTGCAACTACAGACACAGAAGCTGTAATCAAAAATCAATCGTCTACTAGATTGCTAATGAATGAAGTTTGAGATTTTTGGTTTTGTCGATCGAATGAAAAATTAACAGGGAAAGTATGGCGGGAACACAGACTTTTTATTATTTACTAGCAATTCTCGGTCTATTAGTTTTGACGGGCACAAGTAGAGCCAACTATGCAGCGGGCTCCGCAGTTTGCTACACTGATGATTGCCATCGACCAGCAGTGAAACACCATAAAAGGATTTTAAAATGCGGCTCGAAAGGGCGCGATGTGAAGAAACTGCAAAAGTTGTTGAACGCGCGGGGCTTGTCCCCACACCCGATCGTAGTTGATGGCGTGTTCGGGCCGACAACCGAAGATGCAGTCAAAAGATTTCAGCGACAAGCGGATATTCCTGTAGACGGAGTTGTGGGAGGCAAAACTTGGGACAGACTGTTTGCTAGTTTGTAACTTTAAGCACCTGACAACAAAGGTTTCTAAGTCAGTCGATTTTAGATTTTAGATTTTAGATTTTAGATTTACTCGATCGCAGATGAATCTGGAAGCTTAAACTCTGTAATCTAATTTTTTTCTCGACCCTCGATAGCGTAGGAAAGCAAGTACCTGTGTTTGGGTGGAGTCAGTCGATTTTAGATTTTATATTTTAGATTTTAGATTTACTCGATCGCAGATGAATCTGGAAGCTTAAACTCTGTAATCTAATTTTTTTCTCCACCCTCGATAGCGTAGGAAAGCAAGTACCTG
>NZ_JAUBRP010000004.1:108138-113796 GCF_036701935.1 Microcoleus sp. M2_D5
TAGGAAAGCAAGTACCTGTGTTTGAGTGGAGTCAGTCGATTTTAGATTTTAGATTTTAGATTTTAGATTTACTCGATAACAGATGAATCTGGAAGCTTAAACTCTGTAATCTAATTTTTTTCTCCACCCTCGATAGCGTAGGAAAGCAAGTACCTGTGTTTGAGTGGAGTCAGTCGATTTTAGATTTTAGATTTTAGATTTTAGATTTACTCGATAACAGATGAATCTGGAAGCTTAAACTCTGTAATCTAATTTTTTTCTCCACCCTCGATAGCGTAGGAAAGCAAGTACCTGTGTTTGAGTGGAGTCATCTTTGGTAATAATTAATCCCTGGGATTTGTAGTTGCACATCAAGTAGATTTTGTCCAACTACAGATACCTAAATTGCCATCAAAAATCAATGGCTAACTAGATTGGTAATGAATGAAGTTTTAGATTTTTGGTTTGGTCGATCGCACTCTCCTGAGTTTGGCCAAGTTCAAAAGAAGTGGTTTGAAAAAAATGCGGATTTTGATGCCGAAGTGGGATCGCGCTTTATGCAGCAATACGAACTCGCCGCCTCCGGTAAACTCGACTCATGGCAAGATTCCCCCGAAAACTGCCTCGCATTAATTATACTGCTCGATCAATTTCCGCGCAATATGTTTCGCGGAACACCTCAAGCATTCGCCACAGACAGCAAAGCTTTAGCCACCGCCGAATACGCTATTAATCATAACTTCGATCGCGAATTGCTAACTGTACAAAAATTATTTGTTTATCTCCCTTTTCAACACAGCGAAAACTTAGAAAACCAGCAAAAATCTGTCGAACTATTTAGTCAACTCAGCGGCGAACCTGACAGCGATTCACTCATTGAATACGCGCAGCAGCATTTGGAAATAATCGAGCGTTTTGGGAGATTTCCC
This sequence comes from Microcoleus sp. M2_D5, assembly GCF_036701935.1. Taxonomy (NCBI): domain Bacteria; kingdom Bacillati; phylum Cyanobacteriota; class Cyanophyceae; order Oscillatoriales; family Microcoleaceae; genus Microcoleus; species Microcoleus sp. M2_D5. Next base: position 109,047 of record NZ_JAUBRP010000004.1, read on the forward strand.
CACCGCAATCAAATTCTCGGACGCGAAACAACCCCCGAAGAAGCCGAGTTTCTGAGACAACCCGGTTCGGGATTTTAAAGCGCGATCGCAAAACCTTTAGGCTACTTAAATTATCAATATGTGCTTCAAACACCAAGAATATATAGATAAGCTTTCAACTCAATGCCCGCCACAGGACTATGAACCCAAAGAAATGGTGGCTTTTAGATTTGTATTTGAACCCAATGATGAACGATCTATTAATAACTTTAAACCAGTGCTGATAATAACTCCGCAGCGCCACCTAAAACCAGAAACTGAAGCAACCAGATGTCAAGGTTATGCGCTATCATTATTTGATACCAGGGAAAATGCCGAAAAACGTTATTTAAAACTAACAAAAAAAAGAAAAAAACTGCGCGATTCTCTGGGGACTCACATAGCAGCAGGAGCGATCGACAAAACAGATGGAGTTGTTTCCAAAATAGATGATAACGGTCACTTGAGCCTACATGAATTTGCTACTGCTGATTTAGCAGCAAAATTTGTAATAACATATTGTTTATTGTAAGGTACAAAAATATGGAACAATTAATAGGAGTTAAACTAAGTAAATTTCCTCTAACTCTCAGAAGTATAGTCAATTTAGAGTATTTCGACGGCCCGCTACTATCGCTTTTTGAGAATGAATACGGCGATAGCTATCTTTATTCTTGGTGCGATGTAGATAATTTGTACAATCGCTGGTTGGTTTTCAGAGTTGCACCACTAACTCTCAAGCTTTACATAGAGGGACAAGTTTCATTGCACGAGTTAATTGTAAATCCTGTTGACGGATTTCTATATTCATTAGATATAGATAATGATTTACAGGTGAAAAACACTTATTTAATCCTGCCTGAAAATTTACCGCCAATCTACTTGCCCGAAACAGATTCCTATTACGAACTGTCTGATTTAAATCGCGAAACTGCTGAACAAGATAGGTTATTAATTTTTCAAAAAATTTCCGGCGAATCTCAAATTAGCAAGGTTTGAAGCTGACTAAAAAACCCGCTCCCCGACTTCTTGAAAAAGTCGGTATCTAATAGATCGCCCAACCCTCAGCCGCGATACTGCACTCGATAAATCCGGTTATTCGCTTCCTCGGTAAACAGCAAACTCCCGTCAGGTAAAACCAGCAAACCAACCGGCCGTCCCCAAGTTTTCGGGCCCGACGGATCTGTCAGAAAACCAGTCAGAAAATCCTCATAATAACCTTGAGGGCGTCCGTTCGCCGCATTAAAAGGTACAAACACGATTTTATAACCAGTTCCAGCGTTCCGGTTCCAACTGCCGCGAAACGCCACAAACGCCCCGTTGAGAAATCTTTTGGGAAACGTTTTGCCGTCGTAAAACTGAAGTCCCAAAGCGGCAGAGTGGGCCTGAAACAGCACGTCTGGCATTAATGTTTTAGCCGCTAAATCAGGTCGATCGCTATTGCCATTTCTGGAGTGGCGCGGGTCGAGCAAATTCGGCTTAAAATAAGTGTAAGGCCAGCCGTAAAACTCGCCTTGACGAATTCTTGTCAAGTAATCCGGCACCAAATCATCTCCCAAACCGTCGCGTTCGTTGACTGTCGTGTAGAGTTGATTGGTTTTCGGGTGAAAATCCAATCCCACAGGATTTCGCAAACCCGAAGCAAAAATTTGCTTGTTCTGGCCGTCCAAATTCATTACTTGAACAGACGCCCTGGGCAGCGGTTCGACATCGGCATTAGACTGCGATCCAACTGATACGAAAAGCTTCCTTTTGTCGGGGGAAACGACAACATTTCGCGTCCAGTGTTGGTTGTAGCCGCCGCCCGGTAAATCGGCAATTTTTTGACCGGTACCAGTTAATTGTTCCTGCCCTTTTGTGTAGGGAAATCGGCGGACTTCAGCGGTATTTCCGAGGAAAAAATAGCGATCGGCAAAAGCCATGCCAAAGGGAATATTTAACCCGTTTTGGACACTGGCAAAAGTTTTGCGAACCTCAGCAACCCCGTCGCGGTTGGCATCGCGCAACAGTGTAATCCGATTCTGCCTGGTTTCTGTGACCAAAACATCGCCTGTCGGCGTCAAAGCCAGCCATCGGGGAGCGTCTAAATTGTCAGCAAAAACGTTGACGACAAAGCCAGGAGGCACTCGCAGCACTGGCGATGCGGGAATCGGTATTACTTGAGGAGGTTTTGAGGCGCTGTCGCTGGCTCCTGGCTGCGGCAAAGCAGTTGCAACAATACGGATTGGCTGCGGCGACAGCGGCTTGGTAGGTACAATTTGATTTGTCCCAACATTGGCCAGCGGTGGACGGGAGGGAATTTGCGAGACGGGGCTGTTGTCGCCCACAGCAGGGGATCTCGCATCTGTAGCTCGATCGCACGCCATCATCGGCAACAGCAGAATTAGCAGCAAGAAACGCGGGTAATACATAGCAGCGATTTCTCCACAATTGCTGGACAATTCTATTATTCTAACTGCTATTCAACAGCTAAGCCACCGCCGGCGCGGTGGCTTAATTCCATTTACTGATACCAGTTGCCAAAAAGAATGCAAGTGTATGCCCGTGTTCCAAACCTTGATATTCATCAGTCAATCGATTTTAGATTTGCTATTTTAGATTTTAGATTGAAGAAAGCAATCCCACGAATTAATCCGGGGGCCCCGGATTAAATTGCTTGATTGTCATTCCCAATCTTCAATCTTCAATCTAAAATCGAAAATCTAAAATCGCATAACCTAGGTCTACCAAAGTCCTCTCACAGGAGCCGGACGGGGAGCCGGAGCCGGAATTGGACGGGGAGCCGGACGGGGAGCCGGAGCCGGAGCCGGACGGGGAGCCGGACGAGGTGGCGGTTCTGGAGCCGGACGCGGTGCCGGTGCTGGGGTTGCGGGACGAGCAACCGTTGTGGCTACCACCTTATAATCGGGGATCACGGCGATATTTTGGATCTGAGATCCGGCGACAGTGGCTCGGACTTTCATTCCCGGTACTAGCCCAATAATTCTCAGGACGCATCTTTGAACCCTGAGAGTCCTGTACGGCGCGCTTTCTTCGCGAATAGTTACTACGTCGCCGACAATACTTTTGACAAAACCGACAATGGTTGTAGTGTTTGCTGTTGTGGTGGTCTGCGTTTGGGCTATTTGAGTTGCAGGGTTAGCCATCGCAGGATGTACTGAGACCGCCGAAATTACCACCGACAGTGTTGCACCTGTCAATAATTTGATGTTCTGAAGACGCATTGAAACCTCACATTAACTGCTATTCAGGGTCGGGTTTGCTTCCGCTGCACGAAAGTCCCAACCTCTATACCTAATCCAGTTTAATCCCCAAAGTAGGAAATTTATGACAATCTCAAAAAAAGATTATCGAACAAGTATTGAAAGACTAAATTTTACATCATAAGTTCCCGATTTACAACAAGTTCAGCGGTTTGCATCTCTAGAGTGTTGCCGTGATATATTGAGTTTATTCGATCGACCGTTGCCGTTTTTTTCCGCCCACCTAACTGTTGCTGGGGGGGAACTCTACCCAAAGACAGATTGTGCTTGCCGGATACAGCAGCGCCATAGTTTGAATACTCGATCCCCAGTCGGTCATTGCTAAAAAATCTAATTAGTCGGAGGTAAAATCTAATCATTTTCTGGCAAGATTTACGCAGAAACCGGGTTTGCTCACGACAGTCTATTGCGTAACTCCACTGAGCCACTTATAAAAACCTTATGGTTTTGGTATTATTGCCTAAGCTTTGTCTTGAGTTACCAGTTATCAGTGGTGGAATTTCAACTAAAAACTGTACAGCGCAGTTGCCGTCATTCGATTTTAGATTTTAAATTTGAGATTTTCGATTGACTTGCGCGAGATAAATCCTCTTTCTTGAGGATGCAAGGATTTGGGATTGGGGATTGATTCCACGGATAAATCACGTGGCGGGTACCACCTTTGAAATTCTTGGTCAAAAAGCCCTCTCAAAATTTTTCCGAGCGGGTGCGGTTGGCGGATAATTAGATCGGAACTTTGTAGGAAATGCTGGTGAGGAGTTTAGCGAAGAAAACAATGGTGAAGAGCAAATTTTTGTTTGACAAGTTAATTGTACTGAGCTTGAGTGCAGCCGCGCTGTCGGTCGGCATACAGCAGCAGGCGACTGCCGAAGTGGTGGCTAATTCAAGCAATAGTGCGATCGCAGCGCAGCGGCCCACCTCCGAGACACAGTTGCCGAATCTCGGAACCCCAGAACTGCCTCCCTTGGGAGAACCATTTCGTTACATTCCCCAAGAACCACAGCCTGCGGTAAATCCTATTGAGGAAGTGCGTTTAGTGCTGAAATTGCGAGAACGCCGCGTCTATGTTTACCGACAAAATAAGGTGCAAACCAGTTTCCCGGTTGCTGTGGGAAAAGGCGGGTGGGAAACTCCTACAGGCAATTTTAAAGTTATGCAAATGATCAAAGATCCTGTTTGGCAAAATCCTTGGACAGGAGAACTTATTCCTGCTGGGCCAGACAATCCATTAGGGAGTAGGTGGATGGGGTTTTGGACGGATGGCAAGAATGTGATTGGTTTTCACGGTACTCCCAATCCAGAGTCGATCGGGGGGGCGGCTTCTCACGGCTGCGTCAGAATGTTTGACAAAGACGCACAGGCTTTATTTGAGAAAGTCGCAGTTGGCACACCGGTGATAGTTGAGCATTAATTATTCGGAGTTTGGGGTGCATCAAAATATCCAGGAACAGGCAAGATGCCTGTTCCAC
>NZ_JAUBRP010000004.1:113896-170023 GCF_036701935.1 Microcoleus sp. M2_D5
AAAAATTCAATACAGGCAAGATGCCTGTTCCACAAAAATTCAATACAGGCAAGATGCCTGTTCCACAAAAATTCAATACAGGCAAGATGCCTGTTCCACAAAAATTCAATTTTCTTGTGGGGAGCAGGGGTTGGGCAGGAGATCCCGCCCATGAAATACTAATTGATAATGGTGATTTTCGGCGAGTTAGAACTTACACATTAAACCTCTGTCAGCAAGAGGCTTTCCGGCCTGTTCCACAACAAAGAGTTATATCATGTCCGGTCGATTCCCTCCGCTTCGCTTCGCCCGAAATCAGGTAGGGGCGGGTTCAACAACAATATCTGCCAATAATTGACAATCTCAAAAACCCGCCCCGCCGGGATATTATGGTTAATCGATCGGACATAATATTAAATAGATTGCTGGTATTTTTCCAGCAACTCCGGGATGTAATCGTAGCCATCAACACCGATCGCCGGAATGATATTCGCTCGACTTTTCGCCAAAGCTTGTTTAAAAGATTCCGCCCCCATTTGACCCCGCAAAATTGTTAGCAAACCAGCCGATTGACGCCACTCCATAGCACCAATTTGCTCCAAAGTATACATTCCCAAACTGCCTGCAAATATCGCTTTTTCTAGTGAGTTGATTCTGTAATAAGCTTGAGCCAAGTAAGCCAAATTCAGACCTTGCAAATATAAATCCCCTGAAAATTGAGCCGCTTGCCAACCTTTGAGCAAATATTCGATCGCACCTTCAGCATTTTCCAGGGCAATTTTAGCAATACCGAGACTGCTGGAACAAAAAGCTTGACTCTGCCTGTCTCCCAATTTTTCCGATAGCAACAAACCTTGTTCCAAATAACCGATCGCACTCTCGTAAACCTCCGGTTCCACCTCCTCCAACTGCCGCGCTTGAAACACTTCGCTGTAACCCAAATTAGCCAGGGCATTTGCCTCGCCTTGCCTTTCTCCCGTTTGTCTGGCCATAATTAAAGCCCGCTGGCTGTAATTAATCGCTTCCTGATAATTTTTTTGAGCAACATAGTTGCGGCTGATGTGATTGAGATTGGCAACTTCGCAAGCTTTGTCTCCTTCGGTACGGGCAATTTCCAGCGCTTGTTTGTGCAGCAAGATCGATCGCTCGTAGGCCCCAGCCGCCTGCATCGAATAACCCAAAAGCGTCAGAATCCGAGCTTTTGCTTGAGTGCCTTCAACTCGCCGCAGCGGTTCGTCTAAATAATCCAAAGTATGCCGCAGGGCTTTACCATCAAACGAAGCAAAAATTCCTCCGTAAAGCGGAAAGTATTCTCGCTGAGAAAAAGCGCGCAAAATTTGCAAAGTTACTTGAAAACAACCATTTGCCAACTGTTCGCCGCTCTTGGTCGAATTATTAAACCCACTAGCTAGCTGACTCCAAATTACCGCAAAAGTAATGTAAGTAGAAATTGAAGCTTTTGTTGACACTTTGGAATCGTAAACTTGCTTGTCAAACCATGTCGCCAGCGCCCGCTGCAAGCACTGCAAAATAATCGCCACTTCCACCACTGTGCCTAAATCTAAATTCGATTGCTGGGCTGCGAATTGAACTACAGATTCACCTAGCGCAATAGTATTCAAAAGAGCCTGGGTAAAGGGACTGTTAACTTTTTTTGCCCAAAAAGCCCAAGGCCCGTTTTGTTCGGGACTACCGGCAAATCCTAGCTGCTGCGGCTGATAAATCCAGCCCACAAGTTCCGGTTCCAACCGCTGCCAAGATTCTAAACCTTTGGCGATGCCGGCGGTTATTTGCTGCAAATCTTGTTCGGTTTCGGGATTAGAAGTTTGCAGCATTTGTTGGTGCAGAGATTTAGCCAATTGCTGCAATTGAGCGAGAGTCAGCGGATGTTCTTTATTCGGATCGATTACTTGCAATAATGCCAGGAGGCGAGCGTTAGATTCGGCACTAACTATTTGTTGAATAGAGGACGCAATTTCGCGATCGACGCGGTTATCTTTCTGCCAGCGTTCCCATTCTCCTTGGATGGTTTTGAGAGCTCTGAGGCTGCGATTTGCCTTTGCTTGTTTGATTTCGTCTTTTTCATTTCTGAGCTGATTTTCGGTGGCATCGAGGCGTTCGCCGAAACAGCGTTCAAAGATTTCACCGGTACCGGTGCTAATGTCTTGCACCAGCATTTGATAAACTTGTTCTTTGGAGCGAATTTGACCTTTGAGGGTGATTTCGACAATTTTGTCGATTAGTGCTAGGTAGCGATCGCGCAGTGAGGTAGAGTCTGGCATAATTTATTTTTAGTTAATAAGTTTTTATGGACAGCGCTTGCAGCTTGCACCATTTCATGCTGCTATTTAATTTTACAGCTCCTCTGGATTAATGCCCATCGATCTGAGGCGATCGGCTAATCGATTTGCTCGCTGACTTTCTAATTCAGCCCGCTGACTTTCTAATTCAGCTCGCTGCCTTTCAAACTCCTCTGGAGTCAGAACCCAATCGCCACTGGCATCGTACCAACGCAGCCACAATCTCGAACAACCTTGATAACAACCTTCCCACAAACCTATACCTAATTCTAATTCCGGTATCCAGAATCGGGGTTCGGTTAAAACTTGTTCGCGGTAACGATTGCCAACCAAACTAAATACTCTCAGTTGATTGTTGTACCGACTGAAAACAAAGTAGTAAGGAATCTGCAAAATCTGTTGGTAAACTCGCCACTTAGTAGGGGGTTTATTTCGTGCTTCTTCTGTGATTCCTAAATCATCCTCTTCAGTTCCAGGTGACAGCAGTTCTACTACTACCAAAGGACTGACATTTTCTTGCCACATCACGTAGCTGAGGCGCAATTCGTCACCTCGATAAAATCTCGGCACCCCCAATACGAGAAACCAATCAGGTCTTTTGTACCAATTGAGATGGCTAGAATCGTAGTAGAGATTGAGGTCTGTCGCTATAAATATTTGTTCTGGTGGATGGTTGGCGGGGCGGCAGGTTAAACGCAGCAGTTCGGGTTGAAACTCGTGAAATTCGTCAGGCAAACCGGGTTCCTCCGGGTCTTCACTGGGTAGATCGTACATCGTAGGGAGGACTTTTGTTTGCGAAGGCTGCGAATCCGGTACGTACATCGTCATAAGATTACCCAGGCGAGACGGCTTGAGGAGATTGAGGCGGCATGGCAATTGTAATATTATAGCGGTTTTCCGTTGAATCAGCTAGATGCCTAGTAATTAATCATGGATAATTGGTAATCAGTAAATGATTTTCAAACGGGAGGCTATTTATTAAAATACAAATGTGAGGCATAATTAGATTGCAGATTTTATCGAGTTTTTTGTGATTTCAGAAACTGTTACCATCTCAAAAAGCAATTCCATCTTAGAAGCACAAGGATTAACTCGCCGCTTTGGCGGTTTAATTGCTGTAAACGACGTATCTTTCACAGTTCAAAAACACGAGATTTTTGGATTGATCGGCCCTAACGGCGCTGGCAAGACTACTCTATTTAATGTAATGACTGGACTGATACCTGCCTCTAGCGGCACTCTGATTTATCAAAATGAAAATATTTCTAAACTGCGACCTTATCAAATTGCTAATAAAGGTATGGCCAGAACATTTCAAAATATTCGGTTGTTTGGGGAACTTTCTGCTGTGGAAAATGTGGCGATCGCCCGACACATCCACAGTCGATCGGGCAATCCAGTTTTATCGGTGCTGGCGGGGATTTTCGGCTTGCCAGCGTCTAACGCAATGGAACGCAAAACCCAGCGGAAAGCCTTAGAATTGTTGGATTTAGTCGGATTGGGCGATCGCGCGGGCGAACAAGCCAAAAACTTGCCATACGGCGACCAGAGGCGCTTAGAAATTGCCCGCGCTTTAGCCCTAGAACCGCAAATACTCTTGTTAGATGAACCGGCTGCGGGGATGAATCCCAATGAAAAGCATAAATTAAGCGAATTTATCCGAGAAGTGCGCCAACAATTCAATTTAACTGTAATATTGATCGAGCATCACGTACCGCTGGTTATGGGATTGTGCGATCGCATTGCCGTCTTGCATTTCGGTCAGCTTATTGCTTTGGGAGAACCTGCTGTTGTCAGGAATAACCAGGCGGTTATTGAGGCTTATTTGGGAGATGAAAAATAACTAAGGAAACCAGGCGATTGGAAATCGCGTTTACACAAACAATGTCCGCCTACGCGGACTAAGAATAATATTAAAAAATCACATATTGCACCCTTATTACACATTCTGTAGGGGCGGGTTCACCGACAATAATTGCCTAAAATAAACAATCTCATAAACCCGCCCCACCCAACAGTAAATCGCAATGTACCTCAAACTCAAAGTCAAAAAAATGCACGATAGCCAACCCAAAACCTCTCAAAATATCCTCTTAGAACTGAATAATATTTGTGTGAATTACGGCGGAATTAAAGCTTTACAAAATATCAATTTAATTATCAATGCAGGCGAGATTGTCAGTCTCATCGGCGCCAACGGTGCGGGCAAAAGTACCACACTCAGGGCTATTTCCAAAATAGTTAATCTGCGACAAGGACAAATTATTTATAGCGGGCGCGACATTAGCCGTCGCCTCCCTCACGAAGTCGTGAAATTGGGAATCGCCCACAGTCCAGAAGGGCGGCGGGTTTTGGCGCAGCAAACGGTGTTGGCTAACTTAGAATTGGGGGCCTATATTCGATCGGACTCGGCGGCAGTAAAAGCCGATTTAGAGCGCCAATTTGAGATATTTCCGCGCTTAGCAGAAAGACGCCGCCAGCTAGCAGGAACCCTCAGCGGCGGGGAACAGCAAATGCTGGCGATCGCCCGCGCGCTGATGTCGCGCCCGAAACTGCTATTATTAGACGAGCCTAGTTTAGGCTTAGCACCTGCGATCGTCAAAGAGATTTTCGCAATTATTCAAAACCTCCGTTCCACAGGCGTTACAATCCTCTTAGTCGAACAAAACGCCAATTTAGCACTGCAAATTGCCGATCGGGGTTACGTGCTAGAAGCTGGTAATATTACCCTCACAGGTATTGGAACGGATTTGCTAAACGACGAGCGAGTCAGGAGCGCATATTTAGGTTGACTTGGTTAATTTTTGGAATTTTGACCGCTTTCTTTGAAGCCGTCAAAGACGTTTTTGGCAAACAAAACCTCAAAAAAAGTGACGAATATGTTGTAGCTTGGTCTCTCTCATTTTTTTCAGTCATCTGTTTGATTCCCTGGGTATTTTATACAGGAATTCCGCCATTAAATTCTCAATTTTGGCTCGCCCTATTAATCGGAGGTAGCATCAACGCTATCACAGCCCTCCTCTACATCAAAGCCATCAAACTATCAGATTTATCCCTGACACTACCGCTGGTAGCTTTGACACCATTATTCATGTTGGTAACTTCACCGTTAATTGTCGGTGAATATCCAAAACTTTTTGATTATATTGGCATTTTACTAATCGTAGCAGGCTCTTATTTATTAAATATAAAAGAGAAATCTAAAGGATATTTAGCCCCATTCAAAGCACTGCTGGACGAACCAGGGCCAAAATTGATGTTAATCGTCGCATTTCTCTGGAGTATCACCTCAAATTTTGACAAAATAGGAGTGAAAAATTCATACCCTATTTTTTGGATCTTCTCTTTGTTTGGTACAATGAGTGTCTTGCTACTGCCAGTTTTATTGCACAAAACCCCAAATCCATGGCAAAAAATTATCAAACAATTACCAATGCTAGCTGCTATGGGGTTTTTCAATGCTATTGCAGTGCTTTTTCAAATGCAAGCTTTGACATTAACTTTGGTAGTGCAAGTGATTGCGATTAAGCGTACTAGCGTGTTAATGGGTGTATTGTTCGGTCATTTCATTTTTAAGGAAAAAGATATTCAACAAAGATTATTAGGAGCCGGAATCATGATTTTGGGAGTTTTATTTATCAGTTTATAGGTTGAGATTTCCGGGACTTTGACGCTCATTCTCCCCCCGAATGTAGGGGCGGTGCGCCCTCTCTCGGTTGGGCGGGGATGTCTGGGTGGGAAACACCCCCTAGCTTTATTTATGGATCGCGAATTAAATAACTTACAATTTTAATTGTTATTGTGGGATGGGCGTCCCGCCCGTCTTTAAAAGACGGGCGGGACGCCCATCCCACAAACTTGTGGAAGTTATTTAATTCTCATTCCTATGTATAAGTCATGCTATAGTAAAGGCGATCGCACTTTCTCTCACTATTTATTAAAATAAAAAAAATTAATGCACAAAATAGCCGCCACGCCAGGAGGTTGGAACCCTCAAGCAGAAGGAGTAATTTTTATTCAGCAAACCCCCGCACCAATAGTATTTATTAGTGCTGCTGACACCGACATTCAAACACTCGCAGCCGCCGCCTCCAAAATGCCGGCAGAATTCCCCAAAGTACGCGCAGTCAACCTGCTTCAGTTGCAGCAACAGCTAACAATTGATACTTATGCCGAGGAAGTTTTAGAACGCGCAGAGGTCATAATCTTAAGACTGTTAGGAGGGCGTTCTTATTGGTCTTACGGGTTAGAAATTCTGCGAGATACGGTGCAGAAAACTAACGCATCACTGATTGTAATGCCGGGAGAAGACAGTCCAGATCCAGATTTAATCAGCCATTCCAATGTATCGCTATCAGCAGTAAATCAACTGTGGCGCTACTTTACAGAAGGCGGAGTCCAAAACTTTGTTAACGCACTCAAATTTGCCGCCGATACTTGCCTGAAAACTGCTTATAATTCACCGCTACCTCAAACAGTTTCCCGCGTCGGAATTTACGAATGGACAAATCTTGTGGGGCAGGCATCTTGCCTGCCCTTACAAGATAGCAGGCAAGATGCCTGCTCCACAATACAAAATGATGCCTGCTCCACAATACAAAATAAGTTACCAGATAATTTATTAAATTTACCAACTCTAGCTAAAGTCGGAATTTTATTTTATCGCGCTCATTATTTATCAGGAAACTTAGCACCAATTGATGCACTTTGTCAAGCTCTAGCAGAGCGAAACTTAGTACCGATTCCCGTGTTTGTATCTTCTTTACGGGAACCAGATTTGCAAGTAGAATTGCTGGAATATTTCCAACCAAAAGACTCCGAACCAATTCAATTACTCATCAACACCACAAGTTTTGCTGTCTCCGGTTTCAGCAGTCAAGAACCGGAACAAAACAGCTTAAAATCCTTAGACGTTCCCGTATTGCAAGCAATCTTCAGCGGCGGCGGTTTGGAACTGTGGGAAACTGAATTACAGGGACTTTCGCCCCGCGATGTGGCGATGAATGTAGCATTGCCAGAAGTAGACGGAAAAATCATTACTAGGGCTGTTTCTTTTAAAGCGGTACAGACTTGGAACAGCGAATTAGAAACAGATGTAGTAGGCTATGTAGCAGCGGGCGATCGCATTTCATTTGTAGCAGATTTAACCGCAAATTGGGTGCGACTCAAACAAACCCCAGCCGCCAACAGACGCATCGCCATAATTCTCGCAAATTACCCCACCCGCAACGCCCGCTTAGCCAACGGCGTCGGCTTAGATACGCCCGCTAGCTGTGTCGAAATCCTCAAAGCTATGCAGCAAGCTGGCTATCAAATTGAAAACATCCCCGCTAGCGGCAACGAGTTAATTGAACTGTTAACTTCTGGCGTGACAAATGACCCGGAAGGACGCGAATTGCGGCCTGTTCATCAATCATTGGATTTGGCAGAATATGAAGAATATTTTGCTAGTTTGCCACAGCAAGTACAGGATGGGATTTGTAAAAGATGGGGGCTTCCGGGAAGCTGTACACATGATTTTATCAGTAACAAAACGTCTTTTCCGATTCCGGGGATTCAGTTTGGGAATGTATTTGTAGGAATTCAACCATCGCGGGGATATGAAATTGACCCCGCATTAAATTATCACGCACCGGATTTAGAACCTACTCACAATTATCTAGCTTACTATTACTGGCTGCGAGAAAAGTTGGGAATTGACGCTATAATTCATGCCGGAAAACACGGCAATTTAGAATGGCTTCCCGGTAAAAGTGTAGCATTGTCTAACAAATGTTATCCAGAAGTAGCATTAGGCGCGCTGCCGAATTTTTATCCCTTCATTGTCAACGATCCGGGGGAAGGTTCCCAAGCAAAAAGACGATCGCAAGCTGTGATTATCGACCACCTGACACCGCCGATGACTCGCGCCGAACTCTACGGGCCTTTGCAGCAGTTGGAAACCTTAATCGACGAGTATTGCGAAGCCCAAAGCTTAGATCCGTCCAGATTGCCCATGATTCGCGATCGCATTCTCGCCCTCACCAACAAAGAAAACTTAGATAAAGACTTAGGAATCCAACTAAATAAATCGGAATTTACAGAATTTATCACCCGCACAGACGGCTATCTTTGCGAACTCAAAGAATCCCAAATTCGCGACGGATTGCACATTTTCGGTCAGTGTCCCGAAGGCAGACAGTTGAGAGATTTGATAATTGCGATCGCCCGCCATCCCACCAACGCGCGATCGGGCATAACCCGCGCCCTAGCAGAAGACTCAGGCTACGATTTCGACCCCTTAACCTGCGATCCAACCTCGATAATTCAGCACCGCACAGCAGGCGATTTAACAGCAGAACTCGAACAAAAAGCCGCTGAATTAGTAGATAACTTAATCGAAAACATCCGCGTTTCTCCACATTTATCTGCGGTTTCCAATCCAGAAATAGGAGAAGCAACCCAACAAGAATTAAACTGGATAAACAACTATCTTTTACCATCACTCCTCCAAACAAACCAAGAAATTACCAACCTTTTGCGCGGACTAGATGGGCGGCACATACCCAGCGGCGCATCCGGCGCGCCCACTCGCGGCAGACCAGATGTATTGCCCACCGGTCGCAATTTTTACTCAGTAGATATCCGCGCCATTCCCACAGAAACCGCATGGAGAGTTGGCAGAGTTGCTGCTGAAACTTTAATCGAAAGATACACCCAAGAAAACGGCGAATATCCGAAAACTTTGGGTTTGTCAGTGTGGGGAACATCCACCATGCGGACGGGGGGAGACGACATCGCCGAAGCCTTGGCGCTGATAGGAGTTCAACCAGTTTGGGATGGCCCTTCGCGCCGGGTTGTAGATTTTGAAATCTTGCCAGTTTCTGTTTTGGGACGACCGCGCGTTGATGTTACTTTGCGAATTTCTGGCTTTTTCCGCGATGCTTTTTTTAATTTAATTGATTTGTTTGACAGTGCGGTAAAAGCTGTGGCAGATTTAGACGAATCGGCAGAAAATAACCCTTTAGCAGCACAAGTTAAGGAAGAGATTCTGTATTGGGAATCTACAGGTTTGAGTCAGGAAGAGGCGCAAGGGCGATCGCAATTTCGAGTCTTTGGCTCAAAACCAGGTGCTTACGGCGCTGGACTTCAAGGCATAATTGAAGCTCAAAACTGGACAGACGACAGCGATTTAGCAAAAGCTTACATTAATTGGAGCAGTTACGCCTATACCTCCTCTAGTTCCTCAAATTTGCCGGGAGATTTAGCAGGAGTTAAACAGAGTGAATGGGGATGTTCTGCACCCGAAGCATTTGAAAAACGCCTCGGCCAAATGCAAATAGTTCTGCAAAACCAAGACAACCGCGAACACGACATCCTCGACTCGGATGATTATTATCAATTCCAAGGGGGAATGACCGCTGCAATTCGCAATTTGCAAGGCAAAAATCCTGAAACCTATTTCGGAGATAACTCAATTCCAGAAAATCCGAAAGTGCGGCAACTGCGGGAAGAAATTGCGCGGGTTTATCGCAGCAGGGCTGTGAATCCCAAATGGATAGAAGGTGCGATGCGCCACGGTTATAAAGGTGCGTTTGAAATTGCAGCAACTGTTGATTTTTTGTTTGCTTACGATGCTACGGCAAATTGTGTAGAGGATTTTATGTATGAAGGAATCGCAGAGGCTTACATTTTTGATGAGAAAGTGCAGGCATTTATTCAAGAAAACAATCCTTGGGCACTGCGAGATATGGCGGAAAGATTGCTAGAAGCTCGTCAGCGGGGGTTGTGGCAGAGTGCGAACCAGGATACATTGGATAAATTGAGGTCGATCGCCCTGCAAGCCGAAGCAGTCCTCGAATCCCATACATAAATACTCAAAACGTCACCATCGCGGCAGCAGACTAATGGCCGCTTGCGGTAATATCTAGTAATGTTTCGCGATCGCTGAAAGCTTTATGATTCGCCGCTACATTGCTAGCATCAGCACCAGCATCCTCAAACGTACCTGCGCCGCAGCCGCTGTATTAGCCGTAACTTTGGGATGTTCGTCAACGAAGCCGCCCAACACCGCAGCGCCATCGGGTTCGATCGACGAATCCGCCGTCCTAGCGCAGGCACCAACATCTCTGTTAGCTCAAAACCGCAACAAAACCAGAAAATCCCTCAGCCTTCCCTCTTGCGCGCAAAACGACGCCTTCACGGAGTCAATTAACTTTGCCACCCAAGCTTCTAATTTGGCTCAATCAGCCAATTCAAAACAAGACTGGGACGAAGTAGCCGCCCTGTGGGTGCAGGCCGTCGCCTGGATGCAAGCGGTTCCCCCCGGCAGTCCCAGACGGGCATTTGCGGAGAAAAAAGTGGTGGAGTACATGAGAAACCTGGTTTATTCCCAGCAGCAAGCTAGCGCAACCCGATCGCAAGCCAGTAGAGTCAGCTTCAGCAGCGATTTACTCAACGAACAACTCGAACTTTACCTATCCTACGTTGCCACAGTCGGCCCACCAGATGTTTTGATTGTCGGCAGTTCCCGCGCATTGCAGGGTGTCGATCCCAAACAGCTAAAACAATCTTTGGCCCAAAGAGGCCGCCCGGGCTTAAAAGTATTTAACTTTTCAGTCAACGGCGCAACTGCACAAGTAGTTGACTTTCAACTGCGGCGGCTTTTGAAGCCCGGTCATTTGCCTCAAATGATTATCTGGGCAGACGGCGTGCGGGCATTTAACAGCGGCCGGGACGATCGCACTTTTAATTCGATCGTCGATTCTGAAGGCAGCCAACTTTTAGCAGCAGGCATTCGCCCCCAACTGCCATCCGATGAGCCCAACGTGATTCCGGCGTGTTACAGATTCCCGCAGCCTTGCGCTAACAACAATTTCCGCAAAGCATTTACCTCTGTAGATCGACCTTTCAGGGGCGGGCAAGATACCCAACCCCTACTCCCCACAATCAAAACCCTCTCTAGTGGAACCGGCATCTTGCCCGTTGCTGATACCCAACCCCTACTCCCCCCAATCAAAACCCTCTCTAGTGGAACGGGCATCTTGCCCGTTGCTGACACTCAACCCCTACTCCCCACAATCAAAACCCTCTCTAGTGGAACGGGCATCTTGCCCGTTGCTGAGAATGCTGCAAGATATGAGTTAAAACCGATCGCAGCAGATGCAGCAACCCAAAAAGCAGAATTGATTCCAGTCTCGCGACGCACAACAGTAGCCATCAGACAACTCAACCAATTGGCAGATTCGATCGACTCCAACGGATTCATGGCGATGTCGGGCAAGTACAATCCCAACACTTATTATCGACAACGCGCTTACGTTTCAGGCCAATACGATCGCGACTACGAAAACTTCAACCTCGGAGGCAAACAAGCAGCAGCCTTTAATTCAGTTGTAGCATTTACTAAAGCTCGCAAAATTCCTCTAATTTTCGTCAATTTGCCCCTCACCGACGACTACCTAGACGGAACTCGCCTGCGGGCAGAACAGCAGTTTCGGCAGCGAATGCAGCAACTCTCGCGGCAAAAAGGCTTCGCTTTCCGCGACTTTTCGCAGCGGTGGCCTGGTCGCAATGACTATTTTGTTGACCCCAGCCACCTCAACCGCTTTGGGGCCAGCGCAGTTTCTAGCCTACTCGCGGCCGATTCCAGCATTATCTGGCCGCGGCCCAAATCCAGCCGCAGCGACGGGTAATACGATTTTAGATTTTAGATTTTAGATTTTAGATTCAAGAATTGGGAATTAAAGATGAGATAATGGAGGCGAGCTTTCCAAAAATTCGATTACTTTTTGCAACTGCTATAAACCAGAGGGAGAGTCGGCGATTCAGTCTAAAGTCTAATAATCTAACAATCAAAAATCCAAAATCTCAAATCTAAAATCGATGGAGGGGAGATGCCCTGTGGCATCGGAATAATATTTTTCCGACTACAGTGCGATCGTCCCGGTCGCGGCAATTCAGTCTAAAATCTAATCATCTAAAATCCCAAATCGAAAATCTCAAATCGATGTGGACTGCGATCGTCCCGGTCGCGGCAATTCAGTCTAAAATCTAAAAATCTAAAATCTAAAATCTAAAATCTAAAATCGATAGGTTGTGCAACTAAAACAAGTAATTATCGCCCACAAAGCCAGAGATACCCTCAGCCAGAGGTGGGCAGAACAATGTGCCCGCCAATTAGAAAGTCGCGGGTGTCAGGTTTTAATGGGGCCCAGTGGCCCGAAAGATAACCCGTATCCGGTGTTTTTAGCTTCTAGTAATACCCCAATTGATTTAGCGGTAGTTCTGGGCGGCGACGGTACTGCCCTAGCTGCGGCGCGGAATTTGGCGGCTGATGGCATCCCGATTTTGGCAGCGAATGTGGGGGGACATCTGGGTTTTTTAACCGAGTCTTTTGAGGATTTCCAAAAGACTGAGGAGATTTGGGACAGACTTGCGGAAGACAGGTATGCTGTGCAGACGCGGATGATGTTGCAGGCAACAGTTTTTGAGGGAAACAGAACCAATCTCGAACCCCAAAGCGATCGATTTTTGGCACTCAATGAAATGTGTGTCAAACCTGCTTCAGCCGATCGAATGCCGAGCTGTATTCTAGAAATGGAAGTTGACGGCGAAGTAGTCGATCAATATCAAGGCGACGGTTTAATTGTGGCAACTCCCACCGGTTCGACTTGCTACACTGCATCTGCCAACGGGCCGATTATGCACTCGGGAATGGAGGCGATCGCAGTTACTCCGATTTGCCCTTTGAGTTTATCCAGTCGGGCGATCGTCCTCCCGCCCGGTTCAGTCGTCAGCATTTGGCCTTTAGCAGATTACGAACTCAGTACCAAACTCTGGACTGACGGCATTTTAGGTACTGCCATTTGGCCGGGACAGCGCGTAGACGTGCGGAGGGCGGACTGCGAAGCCAAGTTTATCATTTTGCGGGAAAACTATTCTTATTACAACACTTTGAGGGAAAAACTTCACTGGGCAGGAGCCAGAATTCGGTACAGCAACAATCACCGCAATTAATCCGCATCATTCAATAGACATCGCAAGAATTGCCAGTCTTGAACAGGCAGGATGCCTGTTCCACAATAATAATTATTGAAGAGGTCTAATATCAAGCCGCATTAACCTGTAGGGGCGAGCAGGCGTGAAAAAACCTGTTAAATCATGTCCGGTCGATCGACCATAATATTCGGTCGGGGCGGGTTTATTGGATTTGGGATTTGTGTGAATATCACGGTGAACCCGCCCCTACAAGAATCACGATGATTGACCGGACATGATATTAAATCACTAACAATCTAGATACAAAAACCGCCCTCAGCCAACGCACAATTTCTGTACTCTGTTAAGATCGCTCAATATCTTGACAAACAGCCTGATCCATGCAGAGTTTCAAAAAATCAACCCGACCTTTCAACCCTCAAGATACATATCCCTGTCCCGTGTGCCGCACCGGTCAAATTTCTACCATGCCGCTGATGGACGCCCTAGCTTGCAACTTCTGCCAGCACATTTATACCGCAAGCGTTGAAAGACAATCCCTGCAAATGGCCGATCGCCAACCGCCCGTAACTTGGCACTGGAACGGCAAACAGTGGATAGGAGCCCACCTCGAAGGCGTAGAATTCGGATGGCCCTACTGGGCAGCAGCTATTGGTCTAATTTTCCTTCCCACTGCCTTGCTGGGACTTTCAGCTTACTATTTTCCCCCGGTTCCCGGCAGCAGGTTGTCGTGGCTGCCCCTAGCTTGGACGGGCTTAGCTTTTTTGTCCCATTTAGGCATCGTGCTGTGGTTGGTAGGTGAATTTTATCAATTCCCCGTGCTCACTTACTTCAGAGCTTGGGGGCGCAGGATTGGCCGGCGCTAGCTTAAATGCTCTCAAACAGCCGATCGTCCGAGGGCTGCCCACCGACATCGATCGAGGTAAAATTAGAGGAGATCGCAAAATTAAATTCCCAATCAGCACTGAAGCAGCTATAATCGTTAGCTATTCTAAATAGTCAAAAGCAAACGCATTGCGATTTGTGAGGAGAGCGATGAACATACTTGGAATCTCGGCGTACTATCACGACAGCGCCGCAGCCTTAATTCGCGACGGAGAAATTATAGCAGCAGCGCAGGAAGAAAGATTTTCCCGCAAAAAGCATGACGCCAGATTCCCTAAGAATGCGATCGCTTATTGCTTGAAAGAAGCGAACATAGATTTGCGGGAAGTCGATCGAATAGTTTTTTACGACAAACCTTTAGTCAAATTCGAGCGCCTTCTCGAAACCTATTTAGCCTACGCACCCCAAGGTTTTCGCTCTTTCCTAGCAGCCATGCCGATATGGCTCAAAGAAAAGCTTTACCTCAAAACCATGCTCAAAAGAGATTTGGCAGCAATAGCAAACTGCAAAACCAATAAACTGCCACCTCTGCTATTTACCGAACACCACCAATCCCACGCAGCATCGGCATTTTTCCCCAGCCCGTTTCAAAAAGCAGCCGTTTTGTGCCTCGACGGCGTGGGCGAGTGGGCAACAACCTCAGTTTGGTTGGGAGACGGGAACGAACTTACACCTCAGTGGGAAATCGATTTTCCCCACTCTTTGGGTTTGCTTTATTCAGCTTTCACCTATTACACCGGCTTCAAAGTCAACTCTGGCGAATACAAACTCATGGGTTTAGCACCTTACGGCGAACCCAAATATGTAGACAAAATTCTCAACTATTTAATTGACCTCAAAGATGACGGAACTTTCCGTTTGAACATGGATTATTTCAACTATACTGTTGGCTTAACCATGACAAACAAGAAGTTTGACGAACTGTTTGAAGGGCCGCCGCGTCAAGCTGAAGGAAAATTGACTCAGCGGGAAATGGATATTGCCGCTTCCATTCAAGTTGTTACCGAAGAAGTTGTTTTGCGGCTTTGCAGAACAGTTAAAAAAGAATTGGATGTCGATTATCTTTGTATGGCTGGCGGCGTTGCTCTCAACTGCGTTGCTAACGGCAGACTCTTGCGCGAAGGTATTTTCAAAGATATTTGGATTCAGCCGGCGGCTGGAGATGCGGGCGGTGCTTTGGGCGCGGCTTTGGCGATTTGGTATCAGTATTGCGAACAAACTCGCACTGTGAGCGCCAACTCGACAGCAAATAGTATAGAATCCCTCAAAACTGAACTGATCGCTGCAAACTCAGCGGTTGAGGAGAGGACTGAAGTTCTCACTGCAAACCAAGCGGTGGCAACTGTGGCGAAGTCTGTTGCTCATTTAACTTGTCACGACAAAATGAGGGGCTCTTATTTGGGGCCGAGGTTTACTGACGCAGAAATTCTCGAATATTTGGATGCTGTCAAAGCCAGCTATCACCGATTGGACGATGCCGAATTAATGCCGCAGTTGGCGGAAATTTTGGAACAGGGAAATGTGGTGGGATGGTTCCAGGGGCGGATGGAATTTGGGCCGCGGGCTTTGGGCGGTCGATCGATCGTGGGCGATCCCCGCAGTGCTAAAATGCAGTCCGTGATGAACCTGAAAATTAAATATCGGGAATCTTTTCGACCTTTTGCGCCGTCAATCTTAGCCGAGCGAGTTGCGGATTATTTCGAGATTGACCATTCTAGCCCTTATATGCTATTGGTAGCACCTGTCAAAGCCAGTCTCCGCATTCCGATGACTCCCGAACAAGAGCAGTTGTTTGGCATTGAAAAGCTCAACATTCCGCGATCGGAAATTCCGGCTGTCACCCACGTCGATTACTCGGCTCGCATCCAAACTGTTCACAAAGAAACCAATCCTCGCTACTATGACTTAATCAGCCATTTTGAAGAGCGATCGGGCTGTTCTATTGTGGTAAATACTTCTTTCAACGTCCGAGGCGAACCTATTGTTTGCACTCCAGAGGATGCTTACCGCTGTTTCATGCGAACCGAAATGGACTATCTGGTTTTGGAAAATTACTTGCTTCCCAAGTCCGAACAAATTCCTTGGAAACAAGATGATGCTTGGAAAAATGAATTTGAACTAGATTAAACCCGTAGCCCGCCAATCCGGCAGGGGTTTAAACCCCTGCCTCATAGAAGACAGTCGTTAAAACCGACTGTTAATTAGAATCGAAATTACGATAAATTTTAGTCCTCTTTGAGAGGACTTTAGCTATGAGACAGGGGTTAAAAACCCCTGTCGGAATCTCGGAACGATCGAGAAAAGTTCCTTAACCAACTGTCAACTGACAACAGTCAACTAACAAATGAGCGACGAAATTAAAAAACTCGACAAAAAAGGCCTGCGCGATTTCGGGCTGCTAATTGGCGGCTTAATTGGAGTGCTGTTCGGTTTAGCAGTACCTTTACTGCGGCGGCATTCTCTACCTTGGTGGCCTTGGGCAATCTGCGGAGTGATGGTGCTGCTAGCATTGGTGGCGCCGAAATCCCTGAATCCCGTTTATCACGCGTGGATGCGCTTTGGAATTATTCTTAACAAAATCGAAACGCCGATCGTCCTAGGGATAGTTTTTTACTTGATAGTTTGGCCGATGGGAGTTATTAAAAACTTGTTGGGCGAAGATGCCATGCGGCGAAAACTCAATCCGAAAATGGATACTTACCGCGTACCGAGTAAAGCAAGAACAAAAGTTAGTATGGAGCGTCCTTTTTAAGTGTTTGAAGCAACTTTAGACTTTCTCAAAGATTTGTGGGCGTTTATGAAAGAACGCCAAAAGTATTGGCTGTTGCCGCTCATTGTGACTTTAGTCTTTTTGGGAGCTTTGATTGTATTGAGTCAGGGTTCTGTGATTGCTCCATTTATTTACACGCTGTTTTGAAATAATGAGCAAGTTGAAAAATTTGGGTGTCAATTTGGGTTTGACACTCGGCGGTTTATTGATGGGGGTGGTAATTGGTGAAAGTGGATTGCGGGTGGCGAGGATTGAAGGCTATCCAAAAATAGGAGATTTCGTAGACTCGGCGCCAACTCGTTTTCACACTTCCGATCCGAATTTGGGCTGGAAGCTGAAACCTGGTGCGTCGGGGGAGTGGAATGAGGAAGGTGCGAGTTTGGTGCAGGTGAATAGCGAGGGTTTGCGCGATCGCGAACACACAAAAGCCAAACCTCCAAATACTTTGCGCGTTGCGGTTTTAGGCGATTCTTTCACCGAAGCAATTCACGTACCTGTAGAACAAACTTTCTGGTCGAAATTAGAAAGAAAGTTAGGCAACTGCGAAGCTGTTAAGGGACGCAAAAATGTTGAGGTAATGAATTTCGGGGTGCAGGGTTACGGTACTGCTCAAGAATTGATAATGCTGCGAGAAAAAGTGTGGGACTACAATCCTGATATTGTAGTTCTTGCATTTTTTATTGGTAATGATATAATTAACAATTCGCCGCAATTGGAATACGATCGCTACCGACCATTTTTTGCTTACGATGCTAGCGGCAAGTTAGTACCGGATATGTCTTTTCGCAATCTGGCGCCGATCGACCGCAACGAAAGAGCAGTTTCCTTTGTAGACCGAATGCCCAGTTTTATCGTCAACAATTCGCGCATTTTGCAAGTCATTAAAAAGGTAGACTTAGATCGGAAAAAGCGGGAGTTATCAGGGCATTTTACCACTTTAAGTACCCTAAACCTCAAGGAACCTCAGAATGCAGCTTGGGAAGAGGCTTGGAGGGTGACAGAGGGTTTGATTGTAACGATGCGGAATGAAGTTGTGCAGAAAAATGCTGATTTCTTAGTTGTGACGATCGGCGATCCGATGCAAGTTCGACCGGAGGCCGAGAGGCGAAAAAATTTTATGAGAAAGAACAGCATTCAGGATTTGTTTTATCCCGATAGGCGGCTGGAAAAATTGGGCGCGCGCGAGGGTTTTCGGGTACTGAATTTATCCGAACAGTTTCAAGGTTATACTGAAAAATATCAAGTCTGCGCCCACGGTTTTGATAATTCTGTACCCTGTGGAGGTCACTGGAATGAACTAGGACACCGGCTGGCTAGTATCCTGATTAACCGAAATTTGTGCGAAACATTGAAGCAGTCTCAAGTCCCCAACAAACAACCGTAATCAGTCAAATTTCATGAAAGATTCAACGGCGCTGAAAAAAGGCAAAAATATATTAACTATAATCGCGGCTAATTTGGCGATCGCCTTGATTTGTCTGGAAGCTTTATCGCTAGCTTTTTATTTTATAAACCAAAAGCAGTTTTTTTATACCCGAACTAAAACCAAAGAAAAAGTAGTAGAAGATATTGAAAGGGTCGGCATTAGACTTGATGAATCTATCGTAGAAAGACTGCACCCACTTTTTGGCTACGTACTCAAACAAGGTGCTTTCACTAATGAAAAATTAAAGTTAAAAGTCAACAAACACGGCTTTTTTTCACTTTACGAATATCCCTTTGTTAAAACGAATAAAAATCAAGTTATTGTGGGAGTTGTTGGCGGTTCAGTTGCGAATAATTTTGCAGTTTCTGAATACGTAAATCGCCGATTTTCCAACAAATTGAAGGCTTATCCAGAATTTGCAAACAAGGAAATTATTGTTTTAAATTTTGGCAACGGCGGCTACAAACAGCCCCAACAATTATTAATTTTAAATTACTTTCTGGCTTTGGGTCAAGAATTAGATTTAGTCATCAATATAGACGGTTTTAACGAAGTAGCACTGTCAAATTTAAACAACAAAGCCCAAGTAGAAATAGGAATGCCCAGCGTTCAGCACATACAGCCTCTGACTGGTTTAGCCAACAACAACTTGTCACCGGAAGCGATGAGTTCGATCGTGCAAATTAACGAAAACAAAAAACAGTTGAAAGCAGGTATCGACAAATTGCAAACTTGTCAACTTGCTTTGTGTCACGCTGTCACCTCGCTACAGGTGAAACAATTAGTCAACAATTACCAGCAAGCAGTTGTCAAGTACGATTCGCAAGTCAAACAATCGAACTCAGACACGGCAAATAGCGGTATAGTATACATTCCCAAAGCTGACTCTGTTTTGCGGGATGCCGCTGCTTTTGATAAAATGGCATCGGTGTGGTACGAATCGTCGATCGGGATGAATCAAATTTTATCAAGTAGAAAAATTAAGTATTTTCACTTTATCCAGCCCAACCAGTATTATCCCACTAAGCGAGCATTTACCGCCAAGGAAAACGAAATCGCGATCGACAACAAGAGTCCTTACATTGAAGGAGTGAAAAAAGGTTATCCAGTATTGTTGTCCAAAGTCGATGATTTGCAAAAAGCTGGGGTTAATGTTTTTAACGCAGTGAATATTTTAGACAATACAAAAGAGACGGTTTACAAAGATGCCTGCTGCCATTATAATTCAGTCGGAGAAGAAGTATTGGCAAACTATGTTTCTAGTTCCATTATTAAAGTAGTAAGAGAGTCGAAATAGAGGTTTATGAAAGATTTAAAATCACTCAAAAAATGGCAAGAATTCCTCAAGATAACTTTGATTAATTTAGCGCTTTTACTGGTTTTCCTGGAACTCGGTTCCTTGGGATGGTATTTTGTCAAGCACAAGCAATTTTTCTATACTAGAGAAAAGACGCAAAATAAGTCAGCTTTAGGAATTAATTTAGAAGGAGTGCGGTTGAATCAGTCTATTGTTGAAAGGTTTCATCCTTTTTTGGGATTTATCCAACAACCCGGTCCCGATTTTCGCCCTGGTTTTAAGGTTAACAACTACGGATTTATCTCTCCTTACGATTACCCTTTGAAAAAAACCAAGAAAAATCAATTTATTATCGGAGTTTTTGGCGGTTCTGTGGCTTCTAATTATGCAGTATTTGAAGTTCAAAACAAAATTTTGCCTCAATACCTCAAGCAGCTTCCGGGTTTGAAAGATAAAGAATTTGTAATTTTGTCTTTTGCTACCGGAGGCTACAAACAACCCCAGCAATTATTAATTCTAAACTATTTTTTGGCTTTAGGGCAAGAACTGGATCTGGTCGTCAATATAGATGGTTTTAATGAAGTAGCACTTTCTAACTTAAATAATAAAAATCAAGTCGATTTGGCGATGCCAAGCATTCAGCATATTTTGCCGCTGACTAGCTTGGCGAATAATAGCCTTTCTACCAAAGCGATGAAAGCAACTATCAGAATCCAAGAAAATAAAGCTAGGATTAGTCAGGGTTTGGAACGTTTGCAAAACTGCTCTTTAGCTGCCTGCGATGCTTTGACTTCTGTTTACGTTCAAAATTTAGTTAATAACTATAAAACCGATGTCATTAAGTTTGAAAAAGAACGGACTAAACAAAAAAAAGATGACAGTGGCAGCGTTATTTATATCAATACTAATAAGTCAGTTTTACAGGATTCAGTCGCTTTTCAAGAAATGGCGTTGAATTGGGCAAAAAGTTCAATTTTTATGAACAAAGTTCTGTCTGCTAGTAATGTGCCTTATTTTCACGTTCTTCAGCCCAATCAATATTATGAGACGAAAAGGGTGTTTGGTGAAGCAGAAAAGCAGATTGCTTTTAACAAGGATACTCCTTATGCTAAAGCTGTGCAAATTGGATATCCGGCTCTTTTCAAAAAAATTCCTAATTTGGAAAAAAATAATATCAATTTAGTGAATGCTGTTAATGTTTTTGACAAGACTAAAGATGCTGTTTATGTAGATAGCTGCTGCCACTACAATCAAGCTGGAGAGGTGGTTTTTAGCAATTATGTGGGCCGTTCTATTCTGGAATCTTTGCGGAAAGATGAAAGAAAAAACAAGAAGTGATATTATGTCTGGTTGATTCGTTATTGTACAATTTGCGAACTCGTAGGGGCGGGTTCACCAACAATATATAGCGATAACCAACAATATATAAAAACCCGCCCCACTCATCAATAATTCACATCAATCTGATGTTTATATTTAATTCCTAAATGTAGGTGATGATTGATGGTTGGGTGGGGGCGGGTTTTTGAGATTGTTTGTTTCCGGCGATGATGGTTGGTGAACCCGCCCCTACGGGTATTATGTCGCTCGATTAAAATTACATGGTTTTTAGTTTTGGGTTTTTGGCTGGCTGGGGGAGCGATCGCCGGCTGAGTCGAGATGATTTATGGTTGGGTGGGGGCGGGTTTTTGAGATTGTTTGTTTCCGGCGATGATGGTTGGTGAACCCGCCCCTACGGTATTATGTCGCTCGATTAAAATTACATGGTTTTTAGTTTTGGGTTTTTGGCTGGCTGGGGGAGCGATCGCCCGCTGAGTCGATCGGCATTACCAAGATTTTATCAACTCGGTTCCCGTCCATATCCACTACTTCCACGCGCAAACCGTTCCACTCAAAATGCTCGGCTGCTGTGGGAATTTTGCCCAAATGTGTAATCACAAAACCTCCCATTGTGTGGTAACTTCCTTTGTGTTCTGCTGACAATTCTTCGATTCCAAATAGCTCAAAAAAATCTTCGACTGCTAGCATTCCGTCTAACAGCCAAGAACCGTCTTCACGCTGCACGGTTTGAGGTTCGTCTGCATCTTCAATCGAGGGAAAGTCGCCAACAAGTTCGACTAAAATGTCGTTGACTGTAACCAATCCTTGAATGACGCCGTATTCGTCTACTACCAAGGCAATTTGATTGCTAGATTGTTTGAAAAGTTCTAATACTTTTAAACCCCGCGTGCTTTCCGGTACAAATAACGGTCGCCGTAAAGAAGCGCTTAAATCTAGGGGTTGACCCGTTAAAGTCCGAGACAGCATATCAGTAACGTGTACTAAACCGACAACGTTGTCGAGCCCTCCCTGACACACTGGAAACCGAGAATGACCGCTGCCGAGCATTTTTTGGCGGTTTTCTTCTACTGAATCGTCGAGATCGAGCCAGGTAAGATCGGGACGCGGGGTCATCAAGGCGCTGACTCGCCGATCGCCCAAACGAAAGACTCTTTCTACCATGTCTTGTTCGGCTTCTTCAAAGGTTCCGGCTTCGGTTCCTTGCTCGATTAAAACTTTAATTTCCTCTTCTGTAACTTGCGGTTCTGTCGAGGGCGATATCCTCATGAGTCGCATCACTAAGTCAGTGGAATAACTTAACAGATAAACCGCAGGAGCGCCAATTTTAGAGAGCATTCGCATGGGAATTGCTACGCTTGAGGCGATCGGCTCTGGGTTGTTGAGGGCCAGTCGCTTTGGCACCAGTTCGCCGATAATGAGAGTGAGATAAGTGATGGTTAAAACTGCTACTACCGAGGCGATCGTCTGAGAGTAGGGCGCGAGACCAGGAATCAGGCGCAACAAAGGCTCTACCCTTTTAGCAACCGTCGTTTCTCCGAAAGCGCCCGACAGAATGGCCAGCATCGTAATCCCGATTTGAACTGTCGGTAAGAACTGATTGGGGGCATTAGCCAGATCCAAGGCTACGCGGGCATTGGTTGAACCTTGGTTGGCCATCTGTTGCAGTCTCACCTTCCGTACAGAGATGATGGCCATCTCTGACATCACAAACAAGCCATTGAGGAAAACCAGCAGGAGAACAATCAGAAGGTCTATATTTGAGGACATTTCTAAAATTTTCGGTAGTAACGGCGAAGCGCTCTGCCCGGTTAGTCGATTTGAGATTTGAGATTTTAGATTTTAGATTGACGACGCCGCCAGTATCTGGGGGATTTCCCTAATGTCTAAAATTCTTCTATCTTCACAACTTGAGTACGTGGCAGGGTATCCGTCTTTGGGTGCAGTCACAGGAGAGGTCTGGAAGCTGCGAATCTCGATCGCAAAATCGAAATTGTTGTCAACCTGGCCCTATATTAACGGAACTGGCTCGCTCGCGATCGCCGGATCGAGATATTAAAGCACAAATCTATCTCCAGTTAAGTTCCCAGGCGTCAATCGATTTTAGATTTTAGATTTTAGATTCAAGCATTGATCCCACAGATAAATACGTTCGGTAAGTTTCTCGGATACAGGTTTTTTCTTTCTGGACGGATCGATCGCGTGGCGGGTATCCTGGATGCGGGAATTGTCAACAGCAGAGCGGCACAATCATGGATGTTTGTCGTACAATCTCCTTAACAGGCAAAGGGAAAGAGCCTTCGCCGATCGGGGATTAAAATTAAAAGCGCATGACTTTCTCTTCAATAATTCGTACCCTAGGGCGATCGCCCCTAGCAACAGAACTTCTCAACAAGCTCAAACGCCACCGCTGCTTGCAACTGTCCGGCATCGCCCGTTTGCCTAAAAGTTTGGTAGCTTCCGCCCTCGCACAGCAAGAAGGGCGGAATTTATTGGCCGTGACGGCTACTTTAGAAGAAGCCGGCCGTTGGGTGGCAGGGCTGGAGGCTATGGGCTGGCAGACTGTGCATTTTTACCCAACTTCGGAGGCTTCGCCCTACGAGCTATCTTACTCCGACGAGAACGAAATGACGTGGGGACAAATGCAGGTGCTGGCGGATTTGGTGGATAAGGAAGAAAAAACCGCCAATCAGTCGAAGCCGATCGCGATTGTAGCTACCGAAAGAGCTCTCCAGTGTCACTTGCCGCCGCCTGCTACTTTTGAACCCTACTGTCTGACACTGAAGCGAGGTGCGGTTGAAGACTCGAAGATACTTGACCGCCAATTGGTGTCGATGGGGTACGATCGCGTGACTCTGGTGGAAATGGAGGGCCAGTGGAGTCGCCGGGGCGATATTGTCGATGTATTTCCGGTAGCGGCGGAGTTGCCAGTGCGGCTGGAATGGTTCGGAGATGATTTGGAGCAAATTCGGGAGTTCGATCCGTCTTCGCAGCGATCGCTCGATAAGGTCGATCGATTAGTTTTAACTCCTACTAATTTTAACACAATTATTAAAGCAGTTTTATCTGAAAAAAAGCTTGACGAAATCAACAACCTAGGCTCTTTAGACCCCGAAAATGAAGCGGAAAATGAAGGCGAAAAATTTGTCCGCAGGCTGTTGGGTTTAGCGTTCGATCAACCTGCATCTTTGTTGGATTATTTGACTGAAAATACTTTAGTTGTTATTGACGAACCCCAAGGGTGCGAAGGTCACAGCGACCGCTGGTTTGAGAATGCACAGGAACAGTGGAATAATTGCAATCGGGAATCGGCAGTTGCTGGTGAGGAAACAGAAAAATTGCCAATTGCTAATTTGAAAGTTCCGAAAATTCACCGCACTTTTGCTGAATCTATGGCAGATGTGGCAGCTTTCGAGCGGCTAGAACTTTCGGAATTGGCCGAAGATTTTACGGCTAAAAAACTTCAAAGCCCTGCGGAGGGAGACCAGCTACCGTCTGCGATTAATTTGGCTTCTCGGCCTGTGCCGGTGATGCCTCACCAATTTGCGAAGCTGTCTCAAATGCTCAGAGAAGAGCGCGATCGGGGTTTTACCATTTTTCTGGTTTCTGCTCAACCGAGCCGATCGGTTTCTTTGCTCTCGGAACACGACTGTCCGGCTCAGTTTGTGGTGAATCCGCGCGATTATTTGGCGATCGACAAGTTGCAATTGCAGCACGTTCCGGTGGCTTTGAAGTACAGCGGGCTGGCAGAATTGGAAGGTTTTATTCTGCCGACTTTTCGGATTGTGTTAATTACCGATCGGGAATTTTACGGTCAGCATTCTCTCGCTACTTTTAGCTACGTCCGCAAGCGCCGCCGCGCTGCTTCTAAGCAAGTAGACCCGAATAAATTAAGCCCTGGCGATTATGTGGTTCACCGCCAGCACGGAGTGGGTAAATTTATCAAGTTGGAACGCTTGACTATCGATCGGGAAACTCGCGAATATTTGGTGCTGCAATACGCTGACGGTACTCTGAGGGTGGCGGCCGATCAATTGGGCGCTTTGTCGAGATTTCGGACGGTTGGCGATAAAGTACCGGATTTAAACAAGCTGACAGGTCAAACTTGGGAAAAAACTAAAACTAAGGTTCGCAAAGCTGTTAAAAAATTGGCAGTGGATTTGTTGAATCTTTATGCTAAAAGAGCTAAACAAACAGGTTATGCTTTTCCTCCCGATATGCCTTGGCAACAAGAATTAGAGGATTCTTTTCCTTACCAGCCAACCCCCGATCAGTTGAAGGCAACTCAGGATGTGAAACGCGACATGGAGGGCGATCGACCGATGGATCGCTTGGTCTGCGGCGATGTGGGTTTTGGTAAGACAGAAGTGGCTCTGAGAGCGATTTTTAAGGCGGTTACGGCGGGCAAGCAGGTGGCTTTGCTCGCACCGACGACGATTTTGACCCAACAGCACTATCACACGCTCTCGGAGCGTTTTTCCCCTTATCCGATCGAAGTTGGTTTGCTCAATCGCTTTCGCACTGAAACCGAGCGCCGGGAGATTCACAAGCGTTTGGCGACTGGGGAATTAGATGTGATTGTCGGTACTCAAGCTGTTTTGAGCAAGGCGATTAAATTTCGGGATTTGGGCTTGTTGGTGGTGGATGAAGAACAGCGGTTTGGGGTTAAGCAAAAGGAAGCAATTAAATCTCTCAAAACAGAGGTAGATGTTCTGACTTTGACAGCAACGCCGATTCCCCGGACTTTGTATATGTCGCTGTCGGGGATTCGCGAGATGAGTTTGATTTCGACTCCGCCTCCTTCCAGGCGCCCGATTCAGACGCATTTGGCTCCCTATAACCCGGAAACGGTGCGATCGGCAATTCGTCAAGAATTGGACAGGGGCGGTCAAGTTTTTTACGTGGTGCCGCGGATTGAGGGGATTGATGAGTTGGCCGTTCAGTTGCAGGAGATGGTACCGTCTGCCAGAATTGCGATCGCCCACGGTCAAATGGAGGCTTCGGAATTAGAATCTATCATGCTGACTTTCAGTGCGGCGGAGTTCGATATTTTGGTGTGTACGACGATTATTGAGTCGGGTTTGGATATTCCGCGAGTCAATACCATTTTAATTGAAGACGCGCAGAAGTTTGGTTTGGGTCAGCTTTACCAGTTGCGGGGACGGGTGGGACGCGCGGGGATTCAAGCTCATGCTTGGCTGTTTTATCCCAAGCAGAACCAACTGTCTGATGCTGCAAGGCAGCGGCTGCGGGCAATTCAAGAGTTTGCCCAGTTGGGTTCGGGCTATCAGTTGGCTGTCCGAGATATGGAAATTCGCGGTTCGGGTGATGTTTTGGGTACTGAACAATCTGGTCAAATGGAGGCGATCGGTTTTGATTTGTATGCTGAAATGTTAGAGGAAGCTATTCGGGAAATTAAGGGTCAGGAAATTCCGAAAGTGGAGGACGCGCAAATCGACCTCACTTTGACGGCGTTTATTCCTGCCGATTACATCGCAGATTTGGATCAAAAGATGAGCGCTTATCGGTCTGTGGCTTCTGCTAATACCCCTGAAGAATTACAGCAGATTCAGGCTGATTGGTGCGATCGCTATGGGCCAATTCCTCTGCCAGCCCAGCAACTTATCCGTGTTGTCGAACTCAAACAAATCGCTAAAAAAATCGGTTTTTCTCGGATCAAACCGGAGAATAAGCAGAACATAGTTTTGGAAACTGCGATGGAAGAGCCTGCTTGGAATTTGCTCAAGGCTAATTTGCCGGAACATTTGCGCTCTCGTTTTGTCTACAGCAAGGGGAAGGTTACTATCCGAGGTATGGCGGTTTTGACGGCCCAAAAGCAATTAGATAATTTGATTGATTGGCTGGGTAAAATGCAGGGCGCTTTGCCGGAAGCAAATCTTTAATTTAAATATACAATCCCCAAATCTCGCGCACCGCCGAAACCACAGAATAATACCGATGGAACCATAAAAAATCTTACTGCTGTTTTCATGATGGTTTTAGCGACAGAAAGGATTAAAATCGTGAAAAAGTTAGCGAGTATTTTTTTGGCGATCGGGCTAGTGCAAGCAGTCCCAATGGCGGTTCAATCTCAACAAATAATTGACCCGATCGATCGGGTTGTGAGTGCTGGATTGATGAATAAAGATTCCAGTGGCAATTTTAATGCTGATGGCCTTGTCAGTCGCGCCGACTTGGCGGTGATTTTAGTGAAAACTTTTGGTTTGGAACGGCGGAAAACAGCTCAGAAACCGGATAGGCAAGTGCCGGACGTACCGAAGAGTTACTGGGCTTACAGTGCGATTCAAACTGCTTTGAAAACGGGAACGATGAGTGGATATCGCGACGGAATGTTTTTCC
Organism: Microcoleus sp. M2_D5; assembly: GCF_036701935.1. Classification (NCBI taxonomy): domain Bacteria; kingdom Bacillati; phylum Cyanobacteriota; class Cyanophyceae; order Oscillatoriales; family Microcoleaceae; genus Microcoleus; species Microcoleus sp. M2_D5. The sequence continues at coordinate 141,232 of NZ_JAUBRP010000004.1, forward strand.
CAAATCAAAGGGTGACTCGCGCTGAAGCTTTGGCAATTTTTGCTCAAGCTTACGGGGTTTTTCAGTTTCCCGATGCCAGCATTTCCGAGATTTTAGCTAAGTATCCCGATGCAGGCGAAATTCCTAATTGGGCTAGAAAGTCTATAGCTACTGCACTTTATGAAGGGTTTGTTAATGTTGATCTCGCAACTAATAAGATTAATCCTTTGAAGCCGATGACTCGTGGAGATATCGCTTACGCTTTGAGCAAGTATTTGGAGCCGCAAGTAAGGCCGACTTCTTTGCCTGTCCCCGACGAGGAGCCTCCCGATCGCGGCATGGGAAGGTGATACTGCACTTCCGGATGTTATGAGGTACAGTAGCAGCAATTAGTAAACCAGTTTTTGAGATGTTTCGGATTAATTAAGTCAAGAGCCACAGCAATTATCGTATCAACCATTTGAGTGGTGGTTGGCGAAAACTGGATCGACAAAGATTTGAGTTGCGACCACCATAATTCAATTGGATTAAAATCAGGAGAGTATGGGGACAAACACAAGATAGAAGCACCCACCGCTTCAATCATGGGCTTAATTGAATCTACTTTATGCGCTGGTAAGTTATCAATTCACGTCTACTGCTCCCGACCACAATTGTGGCACTAAGCATTTGTCGATAAACACCTCAAATGCTTGGCTATCCATCGAGTTGTCTAGGGTCATTAATGCTACTACTTGCGTGAGACTAATTGCACCAATTACTGTGACTTTCTTACCTCGATAAAAAGGTTTGACCGCATAGGCTCTCGTCCCTCGTTGGGAACGTGCATGAGTTCTGGTTAAACCTAGCAATACTCCAGTTTCATCTAAAAAGACTAGATTTTTCGGGTCGATATGCTTGACTTTTTCCCAATACTCTAACCTTAATTTCATGACTCTTTCAGTGCCTGCTTGGCTACTCCTAACTGTTTTTTTTTACGATTTAATCCCAACTTTTGTAAGGCGTTACACATGGCTGTTCTACCCACCCAATTTCCCGTCTTCTGAGCAAATAACTCACACAATTCTAGTAAGGTTGCATCGGGATGTGCTGCCACTATTTCTCTCAAAGAAGCTGTGGAATTATTCAAATGACTATATCTCGGTTTACCCCTGGGTTTCGGCTGTAAATTCCCCTCTATTTTTTGTTGCTTGACCAGTTTTTGAACTAAACTTTTACTGACGGAAAATATCGCTGCTGTTTTTCGGATCGACAGCTTCTGATCTTGATAGGCTGCTACTATTTTTGTCCGCAAATCTACTGAATATGCTTTCATTGGTGTATTTTTTTAATCTATTCTTATTGTACCTCATAACACCCGGAAGTGCTGTAGTGTTTAGTTGTGATATCAAATCCGGTAGCATCCGAATTATTCCTCTCTGTATTCTCTCCCTCTGCGTTCTGGAGCGCCCTCTGCGGTTAAATCATTCCGATACAACCGGAAACGATATTAGTTAAAAAGTCGATCGCCCGCAATTCAAACACCATGCAAAATCCCGGAGATTTGGTGACTGTAAAAGCAGCCATCAAACCCCCAGGATTTAAGTTTTTCCTCTTAAACGAGGCTCAAATTATCCCTAGTGAGCTTTAACTCAATCAGCAGTAGCCAATTCGGTACTGGCACCACCGCGCTTCCGAGTCAGGGTATTGAAAAGCATCTGACCGACTGCTTTTATCAAATTGCCCTCTAACTCCATGAACATCTTCATGTTCATGCCAAAAGCTGCATTAGCTTCGTCAACAATTCGCTCTGCTGTTGCTTCGTCAATCGGCAGTTCGTTCATTGCCTGACGGTAGTTAGCTTTGAACTCTTTTTCATCAGGAATATCCTGGAATTCATAGAAAGCAGTGCCTTCTCCCTCGGTAAGATTCATCCCGCGCTGGGCAATTCCCTTCAGGATTTGTCCGCCGGATAAATCGCCGAGGTAGCGAGTGTAAGAGTGAGCTACTAACAGTTCTGGTTCGGTCGCCGAAATCTCGCGAATTCGCTCAACATAAGCTTTAGCTGCCGCTGACGGAGCTACTTGTTCGCGCCAATTCGCACCGTAGTAGTAAAATAAATCTTGCTCTAAGCTTTGTTTGCGATTCAACTCAGAAAAGTAAATTTTTGAAACAACCGGATGCTGCTTTTGGCGTTCCATTTCCTCTTCCATTGCCGAGTAGACAAAGTAGAGGTTTCCTACTAACTTCCGGTAAGAAGTTTTTTCTACAACGCCTTTTAAAAAACACTTGACAAAACCGACGTTTTCTGCCATTGTGTGGGACTTTTTGGTTCCCTCACGCAATTTGGTCGCTAAATTGATGCTCATGCTATATTGTCCAACCTTCTATTTTTGTGGTAGTTGATGGATGCGCCAAAAATCTAAAATTTACCTAAGCATTTACCTTAGATCGATTTGATGAGAGATTGTATTAATTTTTATAACAAAACCTAGACTCAGCAAAAGGCATCCGAAGGTAGAAGGCACAAACAGTTTAGTCATTAGTCAGTAGTCATTGGCTGTTAGCGAATGACTACTGACTAATGACTAATGACTACTGACTACTGGCTAACTTAGATGTCCAAGTCGAGGAGGTTGAGTTTGGGGCCGTAGGTTTCGATGAATTCGCGGCGGGGGGCGACACGATCGCCCATTAAGATCGTAAAGATGCGATCGGCCTCAGCAGCGTCTTCAATCTCCACTCGTTTCAGCGTCCGAGTTTCTGGGTTCATCGTCGTATCCCACAACTGTGTCGGCATCATTTCACCCAAACCCTTGAACCGCTGAATGGTGTAGTTAGCATTCGCCGGAAATTCATTGCGGATGAGATTGTTCATTTCGCGATCGCTGTAACAGTAGTAATGATTGCGTCCCCGTTCCACTTTATAGAGAGGAGGACAAGCAATATAGATGTAACCTTGTTCTACAAGTGCCCGCTGATAGCGGTAGAAGAAAGTCAGCAACAGCGTGCGGATGTGAGCACCATCTACGTCAGCGTCAGTCATAATTACGATGTGGTGATACCGCAATTGACCCGGATCGAATTCTTCGCCTTTGATGCCCAAACCGAGGGCTGTAATTAACGACTGAATTTCGTTATTTTTGTAGATTTTGGCGTCGTCTGTTTTCTCAATGTTGAGAATTTTACCGCGCAAAGGCAGGATTGCTTGGAATTGGCGATCGCGCCCTTGTTTTGCACTGTTGTGGACAAAAATTCCCGCAGCTAATGCAAAGTTGTGACTGTTGGGCACTTCGATGTCGTAAACATCGTAGCGTTCCTCTACAGCTTCGATCTTGACAACGCGGTGGTTGTAATTCCGAACCGCTTGGCGAGCATATACTTCATCACCATTAAAGTAGCGATCGCAAAAACTCTCATACTTCAACAAACACTTATCTTTTTTCGTGCGGCGGTAGATATTGTAATAATCAACATCAATCCAGCCCATTTTCATCTCTACAGCCTTCAAAGCTTCAAGAGTTTTGCGGTAATAAGTTTCGTTCAAAGCTTCTTTACGTTTCTGGCGAAACTCCGGCGTCCACTGTTCCTTAGTTTTTTCGCGCCGCCACTCCAACAAATTCTCATCTTGCCACTGCTGTTTCGCAAATTGCGAATTAGTCTCCCGCGCTTCAGGATTGTTAGCAAAATGATTGCGAACCCGTTCCGACTGAGCCAAACGGTTTTCTTCGGAACTCCAATACTCTTGCTGCGCTTGGTTCAGCAGTTCATTATTTTGCTGGCGATAAGTTTCATCACTATCGTAAAACTCCCGCCACTTGCTCATCATGTAAGCTTTATACTCTTCATCTTCCCACTGAGCTTTCGCCTGTTCCGAAAGAATTTGTCGCGTTTCAGGCTGCCGCATCCGCTCTTTCATCATCGCCCGAAATTCATCGGTCATGTGAGCTTGACGGCTCTTTTCAATGACATCGGGCCTGTGCAAGGTTTTCTCAAGGTTCGCGCGGTGTAAAGCCAAGTGATCCTCAGCCGGCAATCGCTGAATATTTGTCGGATTGTTGTTGAGTTTATTGAAATCAACGTGGTGGCGGTGATTGCCCTCAGATGCTTGATAGACACCGTGTTTTAGGTTGTAAAAATCCGATAAAAGATGAGTGTAAATCCACTTATCACTGTTGGGATTCCAAACCATTTCGTAACCGTTAAGTCCCTGACCCTGTTTGTTTTTTTCCGACAACTTGCTGTGGAACGGCATTAATGAATCGAACGGTGTCAGCATGGCGGCTGCTTTGTAAGTGCCATCCCGCAACATAAATGGATGGTCGGGAGTGCAAATCAAAATTTCTCCGTTGTCCAATGTCAGCTTAATCACTTCAGCATTAGCTTTGGTCATCCGAGCGTTAGTAATACGCTCAAGTCCGATGTTTCCACTCTCTCTGACGGTGTAGCAAAAGTGTTCTTTGCCTTCAGCTTGTTCGTCAACTATCTGTTTGATAGTTTTTACTGAACCATCTGCTAATAATATATAAGTTTTTCCAATCCAACAGCCGCCCGCGGAATCGCCCTCGACCAGGTATATCTCAGACAGGGCGGGGTCTCTGGAGCTACAGTCCGCTAATTTTCCAGGCAAAGGAGACGATTCTAAGACGGATTTTCGGCGCACTAAATCGCGGGCGCGGCGGGCGGCTTCAGCGGCCTTAAATGCCTGAATTGCTTTTTCCAAAATAGCGTCAGCTACTTGGGGGCGAAACTCCAAATATTCTGTCAATACTTCGCCTACCAAGGAATCGACAATTCCCCGGACTTCGGTATTGCCCAGTTTAGTTTTAGTTTGGCCTTCAAATTCCGGGTCTGGGACTTTGACAGAAATCACTGCTGTCAAACCTTCGCGAACGTTTTCGCCCGCGAGGTTGGGTTCGTTTTCTTTGATTTTGTTGCGCTTGCGGGCGATCGAATTCATCGTCCGCGTCAAAACTGCCTTCAAACCTTCTAAGTGCGTGCCACCGTCGATCGTCCTAATGTTGTTAGCAAAACCGAGAACGTTGTCGCTAAAAGCATCGACGCACCACTGCAAAGCCACTTCTATCTGCACGTTGTTGCGTTCTCCTTGCACGTAAATCACTTCTTCGTGCAGAGGCTGCTTTTCGCGGTTCATGTAGGCGATATATTCCTTGATTCCCCCCTCGTAACAATAAGTTTCGACGCGAGGTTCGCTACTTTTGAGCAGTTCCAAACGGTGGTCGCTAAACGTAATTCTAACGCCCGCATTCAAGTAACCCAATTCTCGCAAGCGCGCGGCGAGTGTAGTGTAATCAAATTCAATGCCAGTGCTAAATATTTGAGTATCTGGCAAGAAAGAAACTGAAGTGCCGGTGCGATTGCCTTTGTTGGGCTTGACATTAAGTTCGGTAACTGGATTGCCTCTTTCGTAGCGCTGTAAATGTTCTTTTTGGTCGCGCCAAACTGTCACTTCTACCCACTCGGACAGCGCGTTAACAACAGAAATACCTACACCGTGCAATCCTCCAGAAACCTTGTAGCCACCACCGCCAAATTTACCGCCGGCGTGGAGTACAGTCATTACTGTTTCTATTCCCGATTTGCCAGTCTTGGCAACGATGCCGGTCGGAATACCCCGGCCGTCGTCTGTCACGGTAACGGAACCGTCGGCGTTGATGTCAATCTCGATGTGAGTGCAGTGGCCAGCCAGCGCCTCATCTATGGAATTGTCCACAACCTCGTAAACTAGATGGTGGAGTCCTCGCGGACCGGTGGTACCGATGTACATCCCCGGTCGTTTGCGGACTGCTTCGAGACCTTCGAGAACTTGAATCTGGTCGGCGCTGTAGCTGCTGGTCATACAAAAATAGCTCCAATAATGAGGTCTAAAGCCCCAAAAGCTTCTAAAATGGGAAAACTCCTAAAATTATAGCACAAAACCGTTAAAGGCGATGCTAGGGCTTTCTGAAGGGAAATTTATCGGGGGGAGGGAGGGGAATAGTTTTGAGATTGCTTGAGGACTGCCCAGCCAGATCGCGGTGAATCAGTGAAGGGAGAGAGGGGAAAGCATTGATATGAGAGGATTTGAGAGTTTTTATAGGAAATGTGCGACAGCTTATGCCTAGATTAATTACGATTTGCGGGGCGACGGCGACTGGGAAGTCTGGACTGGCTGTGGCTTTGGCTTCGCGACTGCAATCTTCGATTCTGAGTGCGGACTCTCGTCAAGTGTACCGCGAATTTGACATCGGAACCGCAAAACCGACGGCGGTCGATCGCACTTGTGTACCGCATCACTTAATTGACATCTGCGATCCGACAGAAACTCTGACATTAGCAGATTACCAACAGCAAGCTCAAAATTTAATAGCTGCTGTTGATTCTCCTCTGTTGTTGGTTGGTGGGACGGGCTTATATATTAAGTCGATCGTGCGCGGTTTGAAAATTCCGAGGGTAGCGCCGATGCCCGAATTGCGATCGCAACTTGCAGAACTCGGACAATCTCAATGTTACGCGATGTTGCAGCAAGTCGATCGGTCTGCCGCTGAGAAAATTCACCTCAATGACCCAGTAAGAACTTTAAGAGCACTGGAAGTATTTTATGTCACTGGTCGCCCTATTTCCGAACAGCAGGGCGAAAATCCTCCCAATTATCCTATTTTACAAATTGGGTTGGATTGTGAAATCGATGTTTTGGTCGATCGTATCAAACAGCGCACCGAACAAATGCTAGAACGCGGTTGGATGGCTGAAGTAGAATATTTGTGTAAAAAATACGGCTGCGACTTGCCACTGTTGAACACCCTGGGCTATCAGGAAATGAAACAATATTTGGCTGGCGACATTAAGCTTGAAGAAGCCAAAGAATTAACTATTTTGCACACGCGGCAATTTGCGAAGCGTCAGCGGACATGGTTTCGAGCCTATCCTGACATTGAATGGTTTGATGTTAGCATACCCGATTTGTGCGATCGAGTTTGGCGGAGGGTTGCAGAGTTTTGCGAACAATAAAGAGTTTTTTACCGCAGAGGGCGCAGAGGGCACAGAGAAAGAGTAAGGAGAGATGTAAGTGTTATTTTTAATTTGGCAAAATTTCTCTAATTCTTTGCCGAAACAAACGCACAGCAGCACGCTGTCCGATTGTTCGGCTTTGTTCTATGAAACCGGGAATTTCAGCAACGGGTAAAAAGGGAAATGCTAAACTGCGATCGCACATTTCATATTTCCCTTTCTCGTTCCCAGGATCTGCCTGGGAATGCCTGAATCCGAGGCTCAGCCTCGCACAAATAGGGATGCTGAGCCTCCGGATCTGCGTTCCTAGGCTGAGCCTGGGAACGAGGGGAAATCCGTCAATTAACTGTACAAACTCGCCACATATTCGCCGTAACCGTTATAGGGCAAAGTTGGGCGAGTTTCCCACGACCAACTGTTACCGGGGCCGACTATCCGTTCGCTGGCTTGCGACCATCTGGGGTGCGGCTTGTCGGGTTCGACATTTGCTTCAAAGGCGTATTCGTTGGGGCCGATTGTATTCCAAAAAGTTGCGGGCTGTTGTTCGACAAATTCAATTTTGACGATCGACTTTGCGCCCTTGAAACCGTATTTCCAAGGAATCACTTGCCGCAGGGGCGCACCATTTTGCTTTGGTAGCCTTCGGCCATACAAGCCTGTGGCAAAAAATGCTAAATCGTTGGCCATTTCTTCAATTCGCAGACCTTCAGTATAAGGCCAAGGATAAAATTGCGACATCAAACCGGGGCCGGGGGTAATTTTGGGGTCGTAAAATGAGGTGAAGCGAACGAATTTAGCGTTCGATTGCGGTTCGACATCGGCCATCAGTAATTTCATGGGAAATCCGACCCAAGGAACTACCATCGCCCAGGCTTCTACGCAGCGAAATCGATAAACTCGTTCTTCGATAGGAAATTTTTTGTAGAGGTCGTCAATATCATAAGTGCGGGGATTTTTTACTAAACCGCCTACTTCTACTTTCCAGTTTTCTGTTGGCAAAGCTTGAGCGGCTTGCCAAATAGATTTTGTGCCGCCGTATTCGTAAAAATTGTTGTATTTTGTCGCTAAGGCTTCGTCGGTAATTGCTCGATCGACTTTTGCAAAGTCGGGATTCCGGCTCAATTCCGAATATGCTTGGGTTGAGCTTTGATCCAGAGCAGTTTTTGAGCTAGCATTGCTTTGGCAGCCTGTCAGTGGCAGCAGGGCAGCAGTCACGCCTGCGCCGATTAAATTTGTCATGAAGCGGCGGCGGTTGAGAAAGGCTGTTTCTGGGGTAATTTGGGATTCGAGAATTTCCCAAGTTTTGGGTACGCGAATTAACGCCATAAGTAATAGTTAAAAGTTAGTAGTTAGTTGGGAAAAAATTGCCTAATTTTTAATCTTTTAGTCGATTTGACATGGGAAATTTGAAGTTTTAGATTCCCTCCATAGAACAAAGAATTGCGGATATTTTGCCAGCTCTCGCGATTGATTTGGTGCGATCGCACTGAAAATATTCGCAATCACAGTATAGCTTAATACGGTAACAACTGAGATATTGCACCATTCTAAAGAACAGGCTGGACGGCCTGTTCTTTAGAATGATTTTCTTGTGGGGTGGGCATCCTGCCCGCCCGTACGATCGACATATTAAACCTCGCTCGCAGGAAAGTCAGCAATTATTTACGCGCGATCGACGGCAGCAATTGTGGCGAAAATCTGGGAAACAATTATGATCGAGCAAAGATTCCAATTATTTAATTTGTCCACAGGAAGCGGCACGCACCGCCCCGCTTTCCTCCCCCACCAGCAATAATGTCGGACGGGGGTCTCCAGCGGAAAGACAAATGAGTTACTGCATAAATCCCCATTGCCAGAAGCCCCAAAATCTCGATCGCGCGACAGTATGCAAAAGTTGCGAGTCGAACTTGCTGCTAAAAGGCCGCTACCGAGTCTTTCACACCCTCGGTCAAAGTCTCAGTTGCCGCACCTTCTTAGCAGTCGATGAAGACCAACCTTCCCAACCCCGCTGCGTCATTCAACAGTTCTGCGCGCCTGCTGCAGGTTCCACACAGGAAAACTGGGCATTTCGCCGCTCGGCCTCAGTTATCGACAAGTTGGGCCAACATCCCCAAATACCGAAACTGCTGGCATCTTTTGAACTCGAAGACTGCCAGTATTTAGTGCAAGAATACATCGAAGGCCGCAATTTAGCCGATCGGCTTTCAGAAAAAGGTGTTGTTAAAGAAATTCAAATTTGGTATCTGCTGAGCGAATTGTTGCCAGTCCTCCAATTTGTTCATGAAAATCAACTGATTCACGGAGATATCAAACCGTCGAATATTATTCACCGCAAAAATCCCCAAGCATCCCCAGCTTGGGCAGGAAAAGAGGATTTACATTCCGTGTCTCAGGAAAGTTCCTCTGGGCTAGTTTTAGTCGATTTCGGCGCGGCAATTCGGGCTAATAGTGGCCCGCTCAAAACAGAAACGGTGACAGGTTCTGCAGAATACGCGGCCCCGGAACAAATTAAAGGCCAAGCGATTGAGAGCAGCGATATCTACAGTTTGGGTGTCACTTGCATTCACTTGTTAACGGGAATGTCGCCCTTTGATTTGTTTGACATCAAGTCCGAAAGTTGGGCCTGGAGACATTATTTGAAAGTACCAGTTTCGGCGCGACTCGGCCGCATTCTGGATAAAATGGTGCAGCGAGAACCATCAAAACGCTATCGATCGACCGAGGCAATTCTCACAGATATGAATTACGGCCCGGCACCGGCACAAGTGATTCTCAGCAAACCCAAGTGGAGTTTGGCCATGTGGGGAGCAAGTACGGTTGCCCTGCTGTCCGTAGTGCTGGGTTCTCGCTTGCCATCTCCTGCACCGCAGGCTTTCACTTCTAGTAAGCCTGTTTCTAGCATTCCCGAAATTCGGTTCAATCCGCCCCCGATGCAGAATTTCAGGGGTGAGGCATCGCCGTCAGCGCCGGCAGTGCGGACTCTGGCGGATCTAGACAAAAATCCGGTTTGGACGGTCGCAGTTGCTCCCCAGGGCCGCGCGATCGTCAGCGGGAATAACGACGGTACAATTCACTTGCGGCACAAGCGTCACGGCAAGCTGCTCAAGGTTTTAGCCGGACATTTGGGGCCTGTGTGGTCGGTGGCTGTCAGTCCCGACGGCAGGACGATCGCCAGCGGCGGCGTTGACGGTACGATTAAATTGTGGAATTTCTATTCTGGCAAGTTAATTCGGACTTTGGACGGACACACAGACGGCGTGTTCTCGGTGGTTTTCAGTCCTGATAGCCGGACTGTGGCCAGTGTCGGTAAGGACAAAACTTTGAAGTTGTGGCAAGTCGAAGGCGGGGCCGAGTTGGAAACTCTCAACCGGGTTTTTGACGAGGTGCAGGCGGTGGCTTTCAGTCCCGATCGAGAAACTTTGGCGATCGGCAGCAGCGACGGTAAGATCAACCTGTGGAACTGGCAGACTGGGGAATTCAAAGAAACTCTTTGGGGTCATTCTGAGGCGGTTTGGTCTCTGGCCATCAGCCCGGACGGTCAAACTCTCGCCAGCGGCAGTTGGGACAAGACGGTGAAGCTGTGGGATATCAGCGCAAATAATCAGTTCGGACAGCCCAACGGTTCTCTGCTACGGACTTTGAGCGGCCATTCCGACAAGGTTAAGTCCTTGGCTTTCACTCCCGACGGAGACCAACTCGCCAGCGCCGATTTGAGCGGCACTATCAAGCTGTGGCGCATGAGTTCCGGCGAAATGGCGGGGACGCTGAAGGGTCATTCTACCTGGGTGGATTTAGCTTTTAATCCTCAAGACAAAACTCTGATCAGTGGCAGTTTTGACGACACGATTAAGGTGTGGCGACTGTCTCCTTAATTTTTTCGATCGCCCGTTCGATCGATTTTTGAACAGCTAGGGCGATCGAACATTCAGTTAATTGATATATCAACACTTCGGACAGTTTCAAGGCTGACGCATGGGGTGGCGAGAAACCCGGTTTCTATGAGTTTTGCTAACAGGAACAAGAAATATAGTCAGCAACCGGGTTTCAGATAATCAAGAGTGCGTCCAGAAATTTGCTGACTTTTATCTTGCTTTAATCGGGGTTCGCTGAAACCTCTATGCTACGGTTGGGAATCAAAAACTGTCCGAACTGTTGGTACAAAAACCAATTTAAAATATCAAATAGTCAGAATATTGCTAGAAATCGCGGTTGCTAACTAACATTTGTGGTAAAGTAGTTTCGGCTGTTAAACTAAAATCTATGACCGCAAATTCCGAGTTAGCAGAGCAGTATTTGTCAGGGGGCGATAGCCTTCAGAAATCAGGAAAGCTTGAGGAGGCGATCGCTCAATATCAAAAAATACTAGCCCTCAAAACGGATGAGGCTGTTGCACTCAACAAGATAGCAGAAATTTATTATACGCAACAGAAATATGTAGAGGCGATCGCCTCCTGTTACCAAGCACTTCGCCAGCAACCCAATTTCGCCGCCGCCTACAAAACTCTAGGCAATATCCTGCAAGCCCAAGGCAAAATAGAGGCGGCGATTCGCGCCTACTCCAAGGCGATCGAATTCGATCCTAATTTTGTCGAAGCCTATGTTAACTTGGGCAGTATGTTTTACAAACAAGGCCGGCTTGATGACGCCATAACTTACTATCAAAAATCTATCGTTATTCAACCAGATTTAGCCGTCGCTTATTGGAATTTAGGCAAAAGTTTGGAAGAGCAAGGTCGAATCAATGAAGGTTTATTTTATCAAAAAAAAGCTCTAAATTTACAGCCGGAGTTAGAAGCGAGAAGCAATTTAGTAAAAAGTAACACTTACTGAAGAGGAATGTTATAGTCAAAATAATTCAATCATTAACCATGCAAGCTGGCTCGACATGGAAATTAACCCGAATCCGCTGGAATTGCTAACGGCTAAAGTACGAGAAACTGTTGCCGATACCCAAAACTTAGCCAACGAAATCGCTGCAAAATTTGAGGAAAGTGCAACTGTATTAACGGCGTGGGTACAATCAGCGCCAAGTTCAATGGTTAGTGCCGGGGCGATCGCCACTCAAGAAGCTTTTAAAATAGCACATAACATCCGTTTTGAGAACCTGCCAAGAAATCTGCAAATCAAATTTGCTAGGGCTGGGATGCGTGACGGAATGCGAAATGTGCAAGAAGCAGCAAAAGTATTTGAATCCATACCAGCCCAAATTCGCGCCCAAGGCCCGGAAGCAATTCGCAACTTCTGTCAAGATAAAGATTGGAGTCACATCCAAGCGCACGTCAATGGAGGCCCAAGCGAAGCTGCTAACGGGATTTTTGAATATTTTTGGGTGAATCGTGCTCGCGGTGGTGCAGACATGACTGCTGCTGAATTAGCAGTCGCTAAGCAAGTTTTAGCGGATGCAGCGTTTAAAGCAGCAGTTGCCGAAATCGTGGGGGCTGCAATGAAAGGGGCGATCGCCGCTGCAGTAATTGAGTTAATATTTTCTATCTTAGAAAATTCGCTATTGTGCGTGGAAGGGAAAATTACCCAGTCAGAGTTAGTCGAAAAAGTCGCCACTGCCACCGCCAAAGCTGGGATTGCTGGCGGTGTTGTTACTGGCATTCTGTTAACACTGTGCATGATATTTCCCCCTATTGCCGCGCTTTTAGGTGCCGCAGCGATGCCCTTGGCGGTTGCAGGTATTGGTTTTATGGGAATTCGCGCCTGGGAAATCTTTTGTCACGGCGATCGACTATTTGGTATTACTCAACAAACACAAAAATTTCTGGGGATGACTGAACAGTTGATAGTTGACAGTTGACAGTTGACAGTTATGATACCCGAATCAAACTGTTTGTGAAGCGCGGATTTAAGACTCTATTCATGATAGTTATTTATGTCCGCACTTTTGGGTGGCGGTTGCTTGTAGCAACATTTTTATAGGATTGGGAAATATAAATAGTATGGATTCAGTAGCAAAAAGTCAAGATCAGCAGCATCCGCAATACAAGCGCGATCGAGCCAGTGTCAATACTTTATTAGCAGGAGAAGCAACCGAATACAATTTATCGGAATTAGCAAGATTAATAATTCGCTACCGAGGATTTCCCGGCGCTAGAGATATCCAATCAGACTTAAAAAAAGTCCTGCAAAAATGGAATCATACCGAAGAAACTCTTTATGAACAAACCCGTAAAATTCACGCTAAAGGTGAAGTTTATAGAAAGCAAAAAAGCGATCAAGAAGATTGGCTTTAATCTCAAATCTGCAACTTCCAGGAAGAGCCTGGAAGCAACAGTTAACAGTCAACTGTCAACAGTCAACTGTCAACAGTTAACTATTTTCAAACCATCTCTGGCGAAACTTGCATTGCCGGCTGCGGCTGGAACTGGAACAGCGAATAAACCACATTGCGGCGGATATCCGTCATCATGTCCAAAAACAGCTCGTAACCTTCAGTTTTGTACTCGATGAGCGGATCTTTCTGCCCGTAACCGCGCAGCCCTACAGACTCGCGCAAAGCATCCATTTGTTGCAAGTGTTCCCGCCACAAAGTATCAATTTGCTGCAAAATAAAGAACCGTTCCGCATCTCGCATCAATTCAGCTCGGATTGCATTAACTTCCGCTTCTTTCATGTCGTAAGCATTGCGGACTTGTTCGTGCAGGAATGTTTTAATTTCCTCAACTGACAAATCTTCTAGCTGATTAGGTGTCATGTCAGCGAGCAGATAAACAAATTCCTTCACCTTGCTGACAAGTTTGTCGAGTTCCCATTCTTCCGAAGGTAAATCGGGATTGATGTATGCTCCCACGATGTCATCCATCGTCTGTTCGGCATATCTAATTACCTGTTCCTTCGAGTCCAAACCTTCCAATACTCGGCGGCGTTCCGCATAGATTGCTCGACGCTGATTGTTCATCACTTCGTCGTATTCAAATACCTGCTTGCGGATATCGTAATAGTAGGTTTCGACTTTTTTCTGAGCGCCTTCGAGGGAACGAGTCAGCATTCCAGATTCGATCGGCATATCTTCCTCCACACCGAAAGCCTTCATCAAACCGGCCACCCGTTCGCCGCCGAAAATCCTGAGCAAATTGTCTTCCAAACTCAAGAAAAATCGCGTAGAACCAGGGTCTCCTTGGCGTCCCGCCCGGCCGCGCAACTGATTGTCGATCCGGCGCGATTCGTGGCGTTCTGTACCGATGACGTGCAAGCCTCCCAACTGCACGACTTCATCGTGTTCGGTGCTGGTAAAAGCATCGTACTCTTTGCGAGTTAAATTGTAAGCTTCCCGCAATTTTTGAATTACCGGGTCTTTGGTCGGCGCTTTTTCCGAAGCTATAGCCACGATATCATCGGCTTGCAATTCCGAGAGCGATCGCTCCCCGTACTCCTTCACCGCCAATTCCACTGCCGCTTTGAGCATTTGCTCGGCATCTTTCGATAGCTGCGTCGGGAAAATCTGCGCCGAAGCTTTCCAAGACTTTACCTTTTTCGCAGTTTGACCAAAACCTTGAGGTGCGGGGCGGCCGCCAATACCGGGTACTTGCACCAGCGAAAACCCGTCCTCATCTTCGGGTTGCACAATCCGGGGCATAAAATACTCCCGCAACTTGAGGCGCGCCATGTACTCAGAATTACCGCCCAAAATAATATCAGTACCGCGTCCCGCCATGTTGGTCGCGATCGTCACAGCGCCTTTTCGTCCGGCTTGAGCGATAATTTCCGACTCCCGCTCCACATTTTCCGGTTTAGCATTAAGCAAATTGTGAGGAATTTTCCTCTCCTGCAGCAACCGCGACAGCAACTCCGACTTTTCCACACTCGTAGTGCCCACCAGCACCGGCCTACCGATCTCGTGCATTTCCCCGCATTCTTGGGCGATGGCATTCCACTTCCCAGCCTCCGCCTTGTAAACCATATCCGAAAGGTCTGTGCGGCTGGTAATCCGGTTAGTGGGAATCAGCGTCACTTCCAGTTTGTAAATCTTCTCAAACTCGGTCTCTTCAGTCTTTGCCGTCCCAGTCATCCCCGACAGCTTCGGATAAAGCAAAAAGAAATTCTGATAAGTAATTGTCGCCAGCGTCTGAGTTTCCGGCTGAATTTCTGCCCGTTCCTTCGCTTCGATCGCCTGGTGCAAACCGTCACTCCAGCGCCGTCCCGGCATCACCCGCCCGGTAAACTCATCCACAATCACCACTTCGCGATCGGCATTGACGATGTAGTTAATATCCTTAATAAACAATTCCTTCGCCTTAATCGCATTAAAAATGTAATGCGCCCAAGGGTCAGCCGGGTCGTACAAATCCGTAACGCCCAACAACCGCTCAGCTTCACCAAAGCCTTCATCGGTCAATAGCACATTCCGAGCCTTTTCGTCAACCTCGTAATGTTCTTCATTTTCCTTTCTCAGAGCAGCCGCCACATCAGCCGCCCGGATGTACTTCTCGCTGGGGCGTTCCACCTGGCCGGAAATAATCAGAGGTGTCCGCGCCTCATCAATCAGCACCGAGTCAACCTCGTCAATCACGCAGAAATTAAAAGGACGCTGCACTACATCTTCCATGACAGTAGCCATGTTGTCGCGCAAATAGTCAAAGCCGACTTCGCTGTTAGTGGCGTAGGTAATATCGCAGTTATAATTTTTCTTGCGTTCCACCTGATCCATGCCCTGCTGAATCAATCCCACAGTCAATCCCAGGAAGCGGTGTACCTGTCCCATCCATTCCGCGTCCCGCCTTGCGAGATAATCGTTGACGGTGATGATGTGTACGCCTTTACCGTTGAGGGCGTTGAGGTAAGCCGGCAGCGTCGCCACCAAAGTTTTGCCCTCACCGGTTTTCATTTCGGCGATTTGACCTTTGTGCAGGATAATGCCTCCGAGGAGTTGGACATCAAAGTGGCGCATTCCTAAAACCCGTTGTCCTGCTTCCCGCACCACTGCAAAAGCCTCCGGCAAGATTTCGTCTAGGATCTCTTTCTCTTCGTTGAGAGATCTAGCTTTTGCCAGACGTTCTTGAAACTCCGCTGTTTTGCCTCTGAGGCCGTCGTCTGAGAGTGCGCGGATGTCTTCTTCCAAAATATTGATATCAGCTACCCAAGGCTGAAATTTTCTCAGTTTGCGCGCGTT
Source organism: Microcoleus sp. M2_D5 (assembly GCF_036701935.1). Taxonomy (NCBI): domain Bacteria; kingdom Bacillati; phylum Cyanobacteriota; class Cyanophyceae; order Oscillatoriales; family Microcoleaceae; genus Microcoleus; species Microcoleus sp. M2_D5. The sequence continues at coordinate 157,316 of NZ_JAUBRP010000004.1, forward strand.
GGGATCGCCTAGCAGATTTTTAAACATGGCAGGAGAGGCAGATTTTTAATAATTTAGCTATTAGCTTCGGGGGTTAGGGGCTGTAGTGTGACCCACAACATATCCCTACCCGATTGTAGCAAGCATTGGCTCTGCTCAGAGGTCGTTGGGGGCGATCGCTCGATTTTGGGTTTGCCGCTGGTGAGGAAAGCGCTGCACTCCTAGCTTCGACTTCAGGTGGCAAAACTATATTGCATGGCGTTTGAGAATATGATTGTTGATTCTATTATGGGCGATCGGTCTTTAGTTAGATTGGTTAGTATAGGGGCGATCTTTTCCATCCATGTCTTCTGTGATGGTTGGAGCTGAAAGCGAAGGTAATGTTAGTTGGAGGTGAATGTCAATTGTTATGGTATGAGTTTGATTATTCAAACCTATGTTAACTATGTTTACTAACGGAACTTGGGGTGAATAATTGCTTGAGTGAGATTTAACAGAGGGCGTAGTTTTATATCCAGCTTCCTCTAGGCAGTTGTGAATATTTCTCCAGTTGCTTACCTTTTCGTTAGGTACATCTGTAATTCTTTTAAAGTATTGATATAAAGTTTTAGATATATAAACCTCAACACCTTTACGACTTTGATGGAGTTGGCTAGCTATTTCAGCAGGACTGTGGCCGCAGAGCAAACCTCGGAGAAACAGCTTTTCCCGTTCTGTAAGTCCCTTTCTGGCACGAGGAGATACTTGCCACTTGGCTTCTGCCATAGCTTTGTAGAGCCTTTTCAAGTCCCAGTTATTCGCAGCCTCAGCAAACATCTCGTCGCTAGATGTCATTGCAATATGTCTCGCTTAGTTGATAGCTAGAGCCTAACTAAAGTTATAGCTTTGGCTAGTTGCTATCTGAGTATACTTAGTTTATCATTCCAGAAAGCAATGCGGCGATCGCTCTGCTTTCAAAAAATAGAGCTGTTTGTCAAGAGCTTAGGGTGCAGATACAGCAGCGGTTAATCGGCTAGTGTAAAGATTTGTAACAATACGCCAAGTTTTGCGTAAAAATTCGGGATAGAAGCCGAATACATAGATATAGGAGCAAGATGTTGCTTGGTGCGGGACTGAGTTGGTACTGGATGCTTAGGCATTGCGGTATCTGTTTGCGGTGCGTGCGATCGGGCAACTCCGCTTTTTTGTACCAAAAATTTAACGGATAGTAATATGAATAATTATGATGACCATATACAATTTGCCGAGAATGTAATTGAGAGATCGCAACTGCCGGAATCCCAAAAAGGTGAGTTACATCAGCTAATACAACGAATTCAGCAAAGACAAAACGACCCCAATCTTTACTTAGCAGTGATTGGAGAATTTTCCAGTGGTAAAAGTACATTTATTAATGCTTTAATTCGTGATAATTTGCTGAAAACATCAGCCTTAGTAACAACTGCTGCTGCTACTAGACTACGCTATAGTGAAGAAATTAACATAGAGATAAATTTTAGGGAATTACCAGAAATAATTAGAACGCAATCAAATTGTGGAACAACTATTATATCATGTCTTGTTGGATTTCTTCAAAAATTAGGTTTTAACTTAAATACAATAACGGCAGTTGAAAATCTTTTGGATCGTTACATGACTCCTATATTCAATTCCCTTGATGGTTCAAATAATCTTACAAAGATAATTACCTCTGAAGATATTAGGGCTAAGGGTATAGATATTAGGGAGTTTATTAACAAAGTTACATCTGAGGAGGCAATTGCTAAAGAAGTTGAAAAAATCGATATTACTCATCCAGCCACTTTTTTGCAAAATAACATTGTGATTATTGACTTACCAGGTACTAATGCTCCCAATACCAGACACGCACAAGTTACGCGAGAAGTTGTGGAAAAAGAAGCTGATGTTGCTATTATCATAATTCCTGCCACACAGCCTTTAACTGATAGTTTAGCAGAATTCCTCACAGCTACCATACGTCCTTATCTACACCGCTGCATATTTGTTGTCAGTCGCATGGATCAAATTCGCCAGAAAGAACATAATAGAATGTTGGCTAATGTACGAGACAGATTGGTGGATCAACTAGAAATTAATCCTTCTAGGTTGTATTCATGTTCTGCTCAAGTTGTTATGGATGATGTCGAAGTGGAGCAGCATCGAGTAAATAACCCGGATTTTTGGATCGAGCAATTCACGCAAGTGCAAGTTGAAATCATAGAGCGTTTACACTCTGAACGAAGGGCGATTATTAGTGAAAGTATCCAAGGTTTATTTGGTCAGCTATTTGAACATATTAAAAATCATTTACAAGCTCAATGGAATCAATATAGACAAAAAGAAGCACAAATTCAAAGTGAAACAATACAAGACTTGGAATCCTTTAAAAATCAACAATATAGAGAGTGTATCAGCATGATCGATAGAGCTAATACTAGAACAGAAAATACAATTAATGATTGTATTGAAAGCTATAGAGATCGAACTCTCTCTATAGTACGAGATGCTATTTTTAGTGCAAGTGATTGGGACGAACTAAAATATGTTGTTAATACTAAAGTTGAAACAATTTTACAAGAACAACAAAACTTACTGAGTAGCAGTATTCAAAGCGAATGCCGTAACCTTTCTCAATCTGCACAAGAAGCAGGGCAATATTTTGATAAAAAATTTACGGAAGTGTATCGGAGCTTGCAAGCACTGGGTGGGCGTGTTGAAACTAATTCGGTATTCTCAAGTAGTAGTATTTCTATCAATACTTATTCAGTTATTGCTTCTGCCCAAGAACTCAACAGTTCAAATTTTGGTAATGCGATGTCAGGCTTTTTTTCTCGTGCATTTCGTGGCTTGCTTGACGGTCGTAAGGAAAAGATTTTAAATGAAATTCGCCCTAAGTTATATAGTTGTTTTACTGAAATTAAAACACAGGTACAACCAACAGTCAAAAAAGATGCAGATCATATCAAAACAGCTATCAATCAGCGGATTAATGCTTACATTACTCACTACAAATCCGTTGTTGATAGTATGTTAAACGAACAAAAAATGGAATTGCAGCGATTAACACAATTGCAAGCAACCATTCAATCTGACTTAGCCGATATCGAACGAAGGCGACTGCAAATAAGAGTCAACTCAAATTAAACTCTTAAATCAGTTACTTGACTCTCCGATCTCGCTAATTCAACCTTATCTAATAGTCAAAAGGAGACTACCATGAACTCTAACGATCGACAATATCAGTTATTTCAACAAAGACGTAACGCCCTAGCTGTTTTGGTGAAGCAGCAAATAGATGTGTTACATTCTCTTAATATGACGGAAACAGAAGCAACTATCCGTCAATTAGAAGAGCGCATTTTAACCGATAGTTTCAAAGTGCTTGTGGTGGGCGAGTTCAATCGAGGAAAAAGCACTTTTATTAATGCTTTATTGCGACAAGAAGTCCTCCCTGCGTATTCAACGCCAACTACCGCAATCATTAATGAAGTTAAATGGGGGGATAAACAGAAAGCGATGCTATATTACAAAAAGCCTGCTTCTGGTTCACCACGATCGCCCCAGGAAATACCTGTGGAAAAAATTGAAGAATGTGTTGTGATTAATAACTCTGACAGAAAAGAAGCTAAAGAAAGTCCCTATGAAAAGGTGGAATTATTCTGGCCTTTAGAACTTTGTCGCAATGGTGTAGAAATTATTGATTCTCCTGGATTAAATGAGAACGAAGTCCGCCAGCAAGTCACGGTTGAGTATTTATCAAGAGTGGATGCCGTGCTTTTTATTCTATCTTGCGAACAACTCGGTCCTTCAATTTCTGAACAGAAGATGATCGAATTGTTGAGTAATTGCGGTCATGAGGATATCTTTTTTATCTGCAATCGCTTCAATGATATTCGCAAAAAAGAAGAGCAAGAGCGAGTCAGACAACATGGCTTATCTCAGTTTGGAAATCTAACCAAACAAGGAACCAGTGGTATCTTTTTCATCACGGCTGTGGATGCTTTGGAAGGTTATTTAGAAAAGGATGTGAATCGGATTAAGGACTCTGGTATAGAACTTGTAGAGCAAGCACTAGCAACATTTTTAGCTAAGGAAAGAGGGCGGGTGAAAATTGTCCGTTCAGAAAAAGTCTTCCGAATGTCTATTGAGGAGTCCCGAAAAATCATTCCTCAGCGAGAAGCTATGCTGAGAACAGATTTGCAAACTTTGGAAAAACGCTATGCTGATGCTCAGGAGTCATTGCGATCCCTAGAAAAGGAGCGTGAAAGCATAGTTAAACGGATATCGAACTTCCGCGAAGATATAAAAGAGTTAGTTAGAGGAAAAGCTCGGGATCTTCTCAATGAAGTTGGTGACAAAGTTGATGTCTGGGTGAGTCAATATACCATCCAAGAAAGTGTAAAACTATTGTCGAAAGATATCTTCAATATGGAATCCGCGGCTAAAAGAGTTGTCGAAGAGGTGACTCACTCTCTTTCTGGAAAAGTAGAGAAGGAGTTTACTGAGTGGCAACGTCAGAAATTACAGCCGTTTTTAGGAAGTCGCTTGGACGATCTATTCCATGAATTAGAAGACAAGGCCGGCAAGTTTTTCTCGGATTTAGAGCGAGTGCGTGTTGAGGTTTCTGGAACTAAGATATCCCAACTAGATGTAGAGGTAGAAGATACTAAAATTTCTCCTATTAATCGCATTCTCTCTGGTATTGCTGGTTTTGTATTTATGGACTATGGTTCAGCCGCCATAGGAGGGTTATTTGGCTACAAGGAAATGCTCAAAAGTCTGATTCCTCAAATTGCTACTGTTGGCGTGACTTACTTGATTGTTGGACTCAATCCTTGGGTGTTAATTCCAGCAATATTTGCTAGTAGTTCACTACAAGCCTTAATTAAGGTTAACGGGATTAACGATAAGGTCAAACAACAAGTAGGTAAAGAATACAAAGCTACATTGCTAGCATCAAACCAGTCCAATGAAGTAGCTAATGCTGTTGCGGCTAAGATTAAAGAAATTGAGAACGGTGTAGATGGAGGGCTGGGTAACGAAATTCAAAGTGTTCGGACTCAAGTTAACTCTATTCTGGCTGAAAAGCAAAAAGGTCAAGCTAATGTTGACCAAAAACTTCGAGAGTTAAAGTTGCTCTCGGATCAATTAAATGCTATTGATGGGGAACTGAATGAGTTAATGAGACAAGTTGCTCAGATGTAGCAGTTTTTTGTTTTTCCCAGAGCGATCGCCCTTTTCCCCTAATAACCATGCATTGCGATCGCCTTTCCCATGCCGAATCCCAAAGGGTGATCGCTCCTTCTCATCCCGCATCTCAAAAGCGATCGCCCTTATTTTATTGACTCGCGCACATATTCAACTTGTTAACATGATAACATATCAGCAGAACAGGTGTACGATCGTGAGAATATAAAAATTGGAGGAAACCTAAATGGGAAAAAGTACAGAAGTTCCAGCCAAGCGACACGACCCAAATTACATACAGCTATCGGGAGATGTCCGAAAAGAACTAGGACTTCAGTTTAAAGCTGCGTGTACTCTCAAGCAGCTAAATATAGGAGAAGGGTTGGAAGAGGCGATCGAGATATGGTTTCAGGCTCAGCAAGCCCCCTCATCCAGCAACAGCAGCAAACAGGGGGACGAGTGAGAGATCCAGATCGGGAAAAAGAAGAGCTTGGCAATCCCATCAACGAACCCGTACAAGCGTATAACCTAAAAGAAGCGAAAAAGAAATGCCAACAGCTAGCAACTGAATATGAACGGTCTCTTGCAGATGTTCGCCCTGAAGGCAAAGCCTGGTTTCGCTGCTACTTTCAGTGAGGGAAAAGACATGAAAATTCGAGAATCAGTTGGTCAAAGTGTATGGAACAATTCTGAGGGTTGGTGCTGCGAGCCTCTTGACCCCATACCGCCCGGTCATATTGCCCTAGCAGTTGAAGCGATCGATCTTAATCTTGTAGACTGGGATATCGAAGAAATTGGCGAAAAAGCAGGTTTTGATATTCAGTACAAATACACGGGAGTGAATGACCCGAAAGATGAATCTTTAGCTTGCGTTAGTCAGTTTGTTGGCATCTATGAAGACTGGTCAAAGCTCGATCGCGATTTATCAGCTTTGATTGCAGCCGGCATCCCGCGTCATTTATTCAAAATACTGACTGATAACGATGATATAGATTTGAAGCCTGTAACGCAATACCTCAAAGCAGTTTCATAATGTTTTGGGTGTAGCAATTGTTTCTTTTTCCGAAAGTACGATCGCCCTTATTCTCCGAAAGTGCGATCGCTCTTTCATCAATCAATAAAAACTTCTGAGTTTGAACTACAAGTCTAAACGTGATAAGCAGTAAGACTGTGAATTGTTCCCGGATAACTTTCTTCTGGCAAGATGCCTGTTACACAAGAAATCAATGTTTTTGTGGGCCGTAACATCTCAGACCAGATTAAATAACCCTAGTTTGAAACAGGCCTGGGCACTTCGTAAGTCAAAAAGTCATAGGCCATTTTCGTATTCGGAAAAATTGCCTGCGCCTCCTTGAGCAAATCATCCAGGACGATCGCATTTCCCGGAGCGTAACGCGGGCTAAAATGCGTCATAATTAACTGTTTCGCCCCAGCGATCGCAGCCACTTGAGCCGCCATTGTCGAAGTTGAATGCAGGCGATCGAACGCCATTTGAGCATCTTGATGAGCAAAAGTAGCTTCATGAACCAACAAATCAGCGTCCTTCGCTAATTCCACCGCCCCGTCACAAAAAACCGTGTCGGTACAGTAAACAAACTTCCGCCCGACTCGATCCGGGCCACAAAAATCAGTACCTTTAAACTGTCGCCCGTCCGATAACTTTACCGTCTTTCCTTGTTTTAATTGACCGTAAAGCGGCCCCCAAGGAATACCCGCAGCCTTCGCTTTTTCTACATCAAAATGTCCCGCACGGTCTTTCTCAGTTACTCGATAACCAAAAGCAGTAACTCGGTGCTTCAAAGGGCCGCAGCTAACAATATATTCGTCATCTTCATAGATGACTCCCTCGTGAATTTTGTGTACCTTCACCGGGTAAGAAAAATGAGTTTGAGAATAACGAACGCCAGCTTGCAAATATTCTTCAAGTCCCGGAGGCCCGTAAAGATCGATGCGCTTGACATTCCCGGCCAAACCGCAGCTAGCCAGCAAACCCATTAAGCCGAAAATATGGTCGCCGTGCAGGTGAGTGATGAAAATGCGGCTTAGTTGGCTGACTTTGAGGTCGCTGCGGAGAAACTGGTGCTGAGTTCCTTCGCCGCAGTCAAACAGCCAGAGTTCCGCTCGCTGGGGCAAGCGGAGGGCGATGCTGGAAACGTTGCGCGATCGCGTGGGTACGCCGGAGCTAGTTCCGAGAAATGTAATCTGCAAGAGTCAAATCACCTCAATTAAGTCTTAAAAAATATGTTACATATATCCAGAGTGCGGCTGATCCGACATACAGGAAATAGTCGCAGGCAGGAACCGGGATAAATCGCTGTTCCTGGGAACATCTACTTGCTAAAATCATTTTCGACAAGCGCACAGAGTGCCAAACCCAATTCTAACGTTTTCTTTCTTTCGTTCCTCTTCCTTTTTCCCGACCCCCAGCTTCCCCTTAAAACTTGTCAAACATATACAGCATAAAAGGAAAATTTTCAAATGCAGTCAGGAGTATTTTTTGGTTCCGTTTTTTCGACATTAAAAAAACGCTACTTTTGGATTTCGCTGTTGTTTTGGCTGGTAATGGTAGCCCCAGCCCAGGCCGCGCTGATCTTGCGAGTGGCGGTACAAGACGGGGCAAGTCAGGTAAAAGTCGGCAGTTCTACTAAGGCTGCAATCCGCGACGGTAGCGGGCGCAATTTGGGCGAACTGGCGGCAAACAGTTCTCAGTCGGCTCAATTTCGATCGGGAACAGTGGCAATTGGTCGCTGGGCCGCCAACCAAGTTTGGATCGAGCCGACGGGAAATGGTTATGTTTGGATTGGCGATCGTTGGTATCGGGGACGCACCCTTCTAGTTCCCCAAAAAGGAGGCTTGACTGCCATCAACTACGTCAATATCGAACAATATCTCTACAGCGTTCTCGGCGCCGAGATGAGTGGCAATTGGCCTCAAGAGGCTTTGAAAGCCCAAGCAGTCGCCGCCCGTTCCTACGCTATCCACCAGCGCCTGAAAAGCGAAACCGACCTTTACGACGTGGACAGCACTCAGTATTCGCAGGTTTACAAAGGATTGCAAACAGAATCTTCTGGCACTTATTCCGCAGTCGATGCAACCGCCGGTCAAGTTCTGGCCTACAACGGTCAAATTATTTTAGCCGCTTTCCACTCTGCGTCTGGGGGACATACTGAAAATGTCGAGGATGTTTGGACGGAACCCCTGCCTTACCTGCGTGCTGTTCCTGACTTCGACCAAGGGGCGCCGGTTTATCAATGGAAAGAAAATTTTTCTCGCGCTCAAATCAGCAGTAAGATTTCTGGCGTGGGCAATGTGATCTCGATGAAGCCAGAACGCACTACCGCTCACGGCAGCGTTTTGAGGATGAAAGTAGTCGGAGATGGCGGTTCTAGGGTCATGACAGGCGCAGATTTACGCCGGGTTTTAAATTTGAGGAGTACGCGGTTTACCGTGATCCCTCAGTATGCGGGCGGTGGGAACCCAAGGAACAGTGGCCAAGCTCCTACCGGTTTTCAAGTTGCTGGCAAAGGTTTCGGCCATGCTGTAGGAATGAGTCAGTGGGGAGCCTACAATTTGGCCAGGCAAGGATACGGCTACCAGCAGATTTTGTTGCACTATTACCGGGGTGCTACTTTGGCTAGAATTGCAGTCCAGTAACTGCTGGGAATGGGGAAGAAAGAAGTTCGGCAACGAGCAATGTACGGGATGTAACGGATATAACGGATGTCAGGAAGAAGGAATAAGGAATAAGGAAGAAGGGAAAAACAGCTATTCCTGTATTCGTAACTTCCGTGTTCTGAATACAGGGAATTGGGAATTGGGAATTGGGAACTTGTACAGCCCTTCGACTACGCTCGGGAACCGCGTAGTTGCACACCAGGAACCGCGTGGCCGAAGTATTGGAAATTGGGAATTGGGAATGACTAATGACTGATGACTGATGACTGATGACTGATGACTAATGACATTAAGGATTGCTATGCAAAAGTGGGAGTATTTATTTGTGGATGCGAATATGTATCCTTTTGGAAACAAGCTGATTAGTTTATATGTAAACGGTGAAGAACAGCGAGATTGGAAACAAGGCTCGCTGCATCTATTTGTCAACCATTTGGGGGAGGAGGGATGGGAACTTGTGGCTCTGGATCACGACTCGAAGTATGACCAAAATTGTTTGATTTTTAAACGCCCTAAGCTTATTTAATAAAACTCGGATCGGAAAAACTTTTGACATCCATAAAGATGGATATTTTCCAAAATTCTTAGCAACGAGCTAACAGCCCGTTCCCCAACAAAGATATTTTATTGTGGAACAGGCATCCTGCCTATTCTTGAAAAGAGTTCAAGATTTTACCGCAACCTAACTTAACAACAAAAAACTGTTTTTTTCATTAGTATTACAAGTTGTTCGAGCGATCGATCCGGCGCTGCCATTCGGCATCTATTTTGGCTGACTGTTCTAGTTCTTGTTGGGTTAATTCTGTTTCTGTGGTATAAGCTAAGTCTTCTCCAGTCAGAAGGTTTTCTGCTGCAAATTCCCGGGCGTAGGCTAGTTTTTTGAGCAAGTTGGCGTCGGGTTCGTTTAATAACATTGCTCGCTGCTGACGCTCTTGATTGCGGGATTCTATCCGGCTATTTTTCCACTGAATCCAGAAGTAGCGAATTAAAGGAATTGCGAGAAATCCGACGCCGTAAATCAGGATGGCGGGATAAACAGCGCTGACGAAACCGATAAATCCACCTGCGATTAAATTATTAGTTAATAGATTCCCCAAAACTAACGCACCGACAAGATTGACGGCCCCTAACCCGGCTGCCAGCATGATTTGACCGGAACTGGCGTTGCTGAAACGCCACAGCATTTCTCGCAAATAAGCTGCTACTGGTTGAGGATTTTTCTGAACGGCTGTGGTTTGCAATTGCGGAAAATGGTAAATTATTTGCCCTTCGGGACTGACTTCGGGGCGGCCGTCAAAACGGGCGAGAGCCGGTAACATATATTCTTCGTATTCTCGGCTGTATCCTTGTCCGAGATTGTCTAGATATGGGGCAATTTGTTCGGCGGCGACGGCACCTCGGTTGTTGCGAATTGCGGTGGCAATATCGCTCCATTTGCGCTCTTCTAAATTGTTATTGGGGTTGCCGTCTCCAAAGATAAAGGAGAAAACTGCTTCCAGAAAACTCATCTGGGGTTTTTGGCCAGTTAAGCGCGATCGCGGATGGTAGTATGGTTGGTCATGGTTCCAGTAAAATATCCAGATTAAGTCGTTCCAGAAGTAGGGAAAAAAGGAAAAGCCGCCGCCTCTGCTGCCCCCGCCACCACCGTCTCCTCCTCCGCTGCCGCTGTTATTGCTATCGCCGCTGGAGAGTAAAATCGTGATAGCAACAAAAATTAAGAGGATAGAAGCTACCAGCACTATGCCGAAAGATATCCGAATCAGGTAAAATAGAACGCGCCAGATTTTTTGCCACCATTCCTGCAACTGCAAGCGCAAGAATTTGTTTCGCAAAATATCTCTAAAGTTCTTGGGAAATAGGTAGGCGATGTCGCCGGATTCTGCTACTTGCAGGTTGCCGCCTGCTTCGGAGGCGAGGGTTAACAGTTCTCGCTGGGCAAAATTGACATCTAATCCAGCTTTTGCCGCCACGTCTCCAACCGTAACGCGGTAGCCAAGTTGTTCGACGGCTTGCATAATGGTGGGATTCGGAGCCATAGGTTTCTCTCTGTGAAAATTACCCGGTTATTTTTATTATATATTGCGGGAATTCGAGCTGGTTTTGGCGATCGAGTTTATGATTTTTTTGGAGGATGCCCTTGACTTTGGGGCAAAATATTGCTAGTGTTTTGCCGAATAACTTTTAAGTATGGGCTAAACTTGGATAGCTTAATAAAACTTTGTGATTAAATTTCTCCTCGGCATTTGCTTTTGCTTGTTTGCTCTGAGGGTCAAGGAGGGGGGATTATGGGTACAGTTAGTAAGGTACGGTGTGCGATCGCCCGTTGGCATTAGTTTTCGCGATCCGAAGGAAAGCCATCGAAGAAGAGAGGATGGCCCCTGCACCCTCCAGCAAAACTTTTCCCTTCGGGGCGGGTTTTTGTAAGTTTTGTGTAGAGTGCGAGAGATATGTTAAAGAAATATAGTTTTTTTGCCAGTCTTGCAAGACTTATATAAAATAGATAGAGCTTGCGCGGGTGTTAAACCCAAGGGCGTGTTTTAAGGTTCGCACTTGCGATCGACTAAACTTTTTAGCGCCCTCAACACAACGGCCCACTACAACAGTGGCGCAATTATTAATAGCAAAACTTTACAGGCTAATTTTTCTGATTAGCCACTAACCAAAGAATCGCATATGCCAAGAACTCAACGCAACGATAACTTTATTGACAAAAGTTTCACGGTAATGGCTGATATCATCCTGAAGATTATGCCGGCCAAAAAGCAGGCGAAGGAAGCTTTTGCTTATTACCGGGATGGTATGTCAGCTCAAGCAGATGGCGAATATGCTGAAGCGCTGGACAATTATCATGAAGCGCTGAAGCTGGAGGAAGATCCTTACGATCGCAGTTATGTCTTGTACAATATGGGACTGATCCATACTAGCAACGGCGAACACGATAAAGCTTTGGAATATTACAGCGAGGCTTTGGATCTCAATCCGAGAATGCCACAAGCGCTGAATAATATTGCTGTAATTTACCACTATCAAGGGGAAAAGGAAAAGGAAGCTGGCAATATTGAAGGGGCGGAAGGGCTGTTTGATAAAGCTGCGGATTATTGGAAAGAGGCTATTCGCTTGGCCCCAAACAATTACATTGAAGTGCAAAATTGGCTGAAGACGACAGGCAGATCACAAATTGATGTGTATTTTTAACTAGGATGGGTATGGGCATGGGGAATGGCATAGTTAGTAGTTAATAGTTGGTAGTTAGTCGTTTCTCTAATAACAAATAACCAATTTCCAATTGCCAATTCCCAATGCCCAATTCCCAATGCCAAATGCCCAATTCCCAATTCCCAACTACAGATTTTTATGATTGACAGAGAAGAAGTTCGGAAAGTAGCGAATTTAGCGAGATTGGAATTAACGCCAGAAGAAGAAGAGCAGTTTACTGGTCAACTTAACGGTATTTTGGATTATTTCGAGCAGTTGAGTGAACTAGATACGAGTAAGGTGCAGCCGACTACGCGGGCCATCGATGTTAGTAACGTAATGCGATCGGACGATTTGCAACCTTTTGCTAAGGGAGAGAGTATTTTGGAGGGAGCTCCCGATCGCGATGGGGAGTTTTTTAAAGTGCCTAAGATTATGTAGGGTTCCCGCTACGCACCTATAGCCTTTCGATCTCTCATATGAGGTACGAGTGGGCATCGGGCATCGGGCATACCTCACCACGATTGAGAACGGCTATAACTGAGGAAAATCTATGCAGGGGCGGGCTAGCAATGCCTACCCCAAAAGCAGATTAAATTAACTGTCGAACAGGTAATAAGGAATGAGAATTAAATAAAATCCACTTTTCATGTTTGTTGTGGGATGGGCGTC
>NZ_JAUBRP010000005.1:0-11829 GCF_036701935.1 Microcoleus sp. M2_D5
AAGGACGGGCGGGACGCCCATCCCACAATAACAATTAAAATTGTAAGTTATTTAATTCGGGCTCCTTATTGACGACGAAAGCAGTGGGTAAAGGGACGGGATTGGGTTTGGCCCACGGCAGATTGTAGTTGAGAAACATGGGGGTGCGATCGATGTGAATTCCGCACTAGGTCAAGCGACTGAATTTGCGATCGTTCTGCCAGTCTGTTCCCTCAACTAGGCACGCTAACCTTATACATCAGATACCTGTGAAAAAGACCCTCACATCCAATTGAACAAAAACGTTCTGGCTTAAAGCCTGAGTCGCAATGAAATTATCTGGGTTATACAGTATTATTCCAGATTCGGATCTCTAAATGCGGGGTTATTGATAAAATTTTCATCGGTCAAACTTCGCAGGAAAGCCAACAAATCTCGCTGTTCCTTTACAGTCAAATTAAAGCCTGAAACAAAATTACTTTTGAGCGGGTTTTCACTTCCTACACCAGCAAATTCTCCTTTCTTAATAGTTCTGCCACCTGCTTGGTAGTGACCGATAACTTCTTCTAAATTTTTGATACTTCCGTCGTGCATATAAGGTGCTGTCAACGCAATATTACGCAGAGTTGGTGATTTAAATCTGCCCATGTCTGAGGGTTGGTTCGTAATCTCGTAAACCCCTGTATTGTTGGGGGGATAAGCACCTTTCCCGTCGATATTGTACAGGCCTGTATTGTGAAAAGCGATTTCTTTAAAGGCTAGCCTATCGTGCATAATAGAGTCGGAAAAATTGAGACCGCCGTGACAGTGAAAGCATTCCAAGCGTTCGCTGTTAAATAATTCTTCTCCCCGTTTGGCTGAGGCTGAAATTGCGCTGGATTCGCCTTTGTAGCGGTATCGGTCGTAGGCAGAATTGAGGGAAATTAAAGTGCGTTCAAAGGAGGCGATAGCTTTGGTTAAGTTATGAATACTAATATAATTGTCTCCGGTTCCAAAGGCCGCTGCAAACATTTTTGGGTATTGTAAATCTGACCGCAGCATTCCTAAAATCTCCTGTTCTTTACCTACCATTCCCATTTCGATAGGGTGTTCGCCAAACAGGGGAACTAATAGCTGAGATTCCAGTTTATTCTGTAGGGGATTTGCCCAAGTCAGCACTGAATTGTAGCCGATATTGGCTAAACTCATGGCATTGCGCGGGTGTTTTTCTCCGGTAGCGCCGAGTCCTAATGTTTTGCCGTCGGTGAATGCTTTGGCTTGAATGTGACAGGTAGCGCAGGAAAATTTTCCTGTAACTGACAGGCGTTTTTCGTAGAAAAGATGTCGCCCCAGTTCGACTTTTTCCTTGGTAATTGGGTTATCTGCTGGTACAATTGGTTTTGGCAATGCTGCGGGGATATTCCAATTGTAAGTTGGCGGTGCAGAAGTTGCGATCGCGCTTGTTTCGGGCGACCAAACTTCGCTAATGCTCGTTGCTAAGCAAAATGAGATAATGCAGATAATAGTAAAAGTTAACAGTCGATTTAATTTCATTCTTTTTATCGTAGGGCGGGCACTGCCCACCATTGCTGTTATAGTCCAGGACGCAGAAACCGAGTTTTTTGGAAAAACCCGGTTTGTGAAGGGATATATGCGTAATTCCTCTGTTATTTAACCTTAAAGAAATTCTGTTCGGCAGGGGGTTTGCCTCCAAAGGGCAAACCTAGATTTGTCATAATTCCAGCGCAGTCGCCGTCATTCGGTTCTGACATACAGCCGGGAGGAGTATTGGCTTGATTGACTTCCAAATTAGTTTGAGAAACTAGCGATTTGATGTCGGCAAAAACTGTGTTTTTTGCGGTATCGAAGTTACTAAAAACTATTTTTGCGGTGTTGGGATTAGCACAGCTACTCGGCTTCAGAGTGTTGCCTTCAGCTTTGCATCCGGTACTTCCTAAATGAATGGCAAAACCCTGCACTCCGCCGCCGCGACTGCCTTCTGTGTGAGCAATTTGGCTGCTTTGCCGGCCCGATTTTCCGGCTGGCATTCTGCTAGCCCTTGGATTTTTTAGGTCAATTCGCACAAATTTGTAGCCTCCCCGCCAGTTCCACCACAGGGATGTTAAATTGAGGGGAGAAGGTGCTAGACTTGCGTCTCCGTGATTGAGATTGAATGGCAAGCCGAGGGTGAATTGCAGCCCTTTGTAGCTGCCTTTTGGTATTGTGCCAAGAACTCGATCGCGAATTTCTACAGTGCCGTTTGCACAAGCGCCGGATTTATTTTCAAAGTCCAGCAAAGCAATGTTTTGATGCTGCCATTTGCCGTCTTGTTTGAGAGTTAGCGGTACGGCTTTGCCGCTGTTGTCAATTAAGGCAACATCGGATATATAAAAGCGGAAATCTGCAGGAGTAACGGTAGCACCCGCCGTGCCTAAGTTACTGTAGCTTTCCCCGCAGTTAAACGGCTTTTCCCCCACGGCAGCGCTAAATTTAATCTCCAATTCTTGAGTTTCTGCCGCTGTGGCTTGATGCCTATCGACAGTTGAATAGGTACACAAAATGGCGAGGGCTGCCGCAGTTGAAGCCTGTATTAGTTGTTTTTTCATTTGAGGTTAAGCTTTGGCTGAATGGATGCCCAATATACTGAGTTTGGTAATTTTGGCCTGATTTTTACACTTCTTCGCTTGAATTGTCAAATGACAGCTTGTCAAACTTGTAAATAACAGGATTTATGATTAATTTTTTCTAAAGAAACACTCCTCATCACCGTCAAGGATGTAAGCTATACAAACAATTACCTGTACGGTAAATAAATCTAAAATCTAAAATCTAAAATCTAAAATAGCATGAATCCTCTGCCCAATTACCGCCCCAAACAACTTTCCCTCGGCCCTTTAGAGGCAGAGATTTTGAACATAGTTTGGGAACTAGAAATTGCTACAGTGAAAGACGTGCACGATCGCATTTTGTCCGATCCCGATCGAGAATTGGCTTACGCTTCAGTAACAACAGTGCTGCGGCGCCTGACAGACAAAGGTTGGCTGGTTTGCGACAAAACAGAACGGACTTTCACTTGGCAACCTTTAGTTTCTTGCGAAGAAGCTCGATCGCTCTTTGCTTACGATCGATTGCAGAAATTTCTAGCAGTAGGCAATCCCGATATTGTAGCAGCATTTGCTGACAGCCTCGACCAAGCAACTGTCGAACAATTAGAAGAAATTGCCCTTCGCATTCAAGCTGTCCGCCAAGCTAGGGAAGAGCTAAAATAATGCACTTAATCCTAATTTTAACTGCACTGATTGCTGCTTGCTGCCTGAGATTGAGATGGTCTTTTCCTCACGGAAATTGGACTTGTCGCTGGCAGCGATCGCTCTTGTTATTCCTGTTTCCCCCCCTGTTATTGCTCGCCACAGCTTTAGCAATTTTATTCATGGGAATTCAAGGACAAATGGTAGGAATTCATATCGTAGGAATTGAAGAAGAGTGGTTGAGCTACTTGCTAGCTGTAACTTTCTTAATACTAGCAGCATTTTGGTGCATTAAGCTAGCCTCCAAGGGCATTTTATTTTTAAATCAAATTCGCAATTGCCCGCAGAAAGAAATAGCCGGAAAAACAGTGAGAGTTATGAACACGCCCGCTCTATTTTCGGCTTTAGTTGGTTTTTGGCAACCTGAATTTGCAGTCACTTCGGGTTTGTTGAAAACCCTCGCCCCAGCTCACTTGCAAGCAGTAATTGCCCACGAACAAGCGCACTACTATTACCGCGATACTTTCTGGTTTTTCTGGCTGGGATGGCTGCGGCAAATCACGGCTTGGCTGCCGAATACGCAAGCTTTGTGGGAAGAGTTATTGACGCTGCGGGAATTGCGGGCTGATGCTAAGGCTGCGGCGGGAGTTGATTCTTTGTTATTAGCAGAAGCTTTGCTGTTGGTAGCCAGCTATCCGCACCGATATTTTGATATAGCTTGCGTGGTTGGTGCTGCGGGAGATCCCAATAGATTGGGAGAGAGAATAGATGCGCTTTTGACAGGGGCAGAAACGCCGCTAAAATCGAATAAGTGGTTTTGGAGTTGGCTGATTTTAACGCTTTTGCCTTTACTAACTGTTCCGTTTCACAGTTAATACAAGTGGCGAGCGCGCAAACATGGTCTTAATCCCTGCCGAAGTTATAAAATAATACTAATTCTCAAAACTCATGCAACAGTATCTGTATGGTGCGTCGCCACCCTTAAATATTAAATAATATCCACAATCTTTGAGCGACGCACCTTACACGAGCGGGTGAGCGCAAACAAACCCACACTCATCATTGTTGCTTTCTGGAGGCGAGAATTGGTATAAGTATTGCAGCAAGCAAAGTTAACCAGCGAGGATCTCGAATGCCCTCCCCTTTTCCGGGAATGAATCCCTATTTAGAACAACCGGAATTTTGGTCAGAAGTTCGCAGCCGCGCGATCGTAGCGATCGCGATCGAACGCTCGAGTTAAGCTGTTCTCCATTTAAATTGTGTGTCAAAAATCAGTCAAATTATTGTGCGATGGGCTTCTAGCCCGTCCCGAATATACAATTTAAATCCTCCACAGCTTATCACCGTTATTGAAGTTATTTTTTTAAACATAAAAATACAGAAGAAGGACGAAATGCTGATGAAACTAAACGGCAGCAAGTGTTGAGAAGTCGCACAAACTTAGGAATGAGAATTAAATAACTTCCACTCTTGAAAGTGGGACGGGCGGGACGCCCATCCCACAATAACAATTAAAATTGTAAGTTATTTAATTCGCGATCCTTAGTCGAAATTGACCTGCTCAGAAGTGGCAAACCCATGCCGATTTTAGGAGTCACGCAAACCCGCCCCGCTCAAATTCAAAGCCAACAAATTCATAAACCCGCCCCGCCCATATCAACAGTAATCGACCGGACATCATATAATATTATGTCCGCAAAATGTGTTTGTAGTCAGGAATGCAAGTCCTCACTAAAAACACATTTTTCATAAAGGAATCTCGATCGCAAATTCCGTACCTTCTCCTACGGTGGAACGGCATATCAAGGCTCCGGCGTGTTTTTCCACCACAATTCGGTAACTGATGGCTAACCCCAAACCAGTGCCTTTTCCCATCGGTTTTGTCGTGAAAAATGGGTCAAACAATCGGCTCCGCACGTCTTCTGTCATGCCGATCGCATTATCGGCAATGCGGATGCAAATACTATTTTCGTTCAGGGCTTCTGTGCGAATGCTAATAGTTGGTTCCCAATCGTCGCCGCCGGCTGCTGAGCGCCTTTTTTGGTTGTAAGCATCTTCCAAGGCGTCAATACTGTTGCTAAGCAGGTTCATAAATACCTGATTTAGCTGACCTGCATAACATTCTATTAAGGGGAGTTTACCGTAATCTTTGATTACTTTTATTTCGGGATAGTCGCCTCTGGCGCGCAGTTTGTTGTGCAAAATTAGTAGCGTATTGTCTATGCCTTCGTGAAGGTTGATCGGCTTCTTTACTGAGTCGTCTAAACGCGAGAAGTTTCGCAAGCTCAGAACTATTTCGCGAATGCGATCTGCTCCCATTTTCATCGAAGATAATATTTTGAGCAAATCTTCTGTCAAAAATTCTAAATCGATATTATCAATACATTGTTGAATTTCTACCGCTGGCTGAGGATAGTGTTTTTTGTAAAGTTCCACAAGCTGCAACAAGTCTCTGATATATTGGCTGGCGTAGGAAATATTGCCGTAGATAAAACTGACAGGGTTATTAATTTCGTGAGCTACTCCAGCTACCATTTGACCGAGACTTGACATTTTTTCGGTATGAATTAGGTGAGCTTGAGTTTCTCGGAGTTCTTTGAGAGCGATTTCTAGCTGCTGGGCTCTGTTGTTGGCGATCGCCTCAGAGAGGCGCAAAGCATCCTCCGCCGCTTTGCGCTCTGTCATGTCAAAAATGGCGCCGTTGAGG
The DNA here is from genome assembly GCF_036701935.1 of Microcoleus sp. M2_D5. NCBI lineage: Bacteria > Bacillati > Cyanobacteriota > Cyanophyceae > Oscillatoriales > Microcoleaceae > Microcoleus > Microcoleus sp. M2_D5. The sequence continues at coordinate 5,914 of NZ_JAUBRP010000005.1, forward strand.
GATAAAACTTTACCGTCTGCGTTGAAAAGGGCTTGACCTTTCTCTGCAACCCACCGCACATTTCCGTCGCAGTGAATTAGGCGATATTCGATGATGTAAGGTTGTTTTGTTCTAATAGCCCGATCGATAGTTTTATCGATATACTCAGCGTCATCGGGATGAGCTATACTCGGAAAAGCCTGCACCGGTTTTTGCATAAAGTTAGCTGCCGGATAGCCGGAAATAGCTTCGATGCCACTGCTGATAAAAGTTATGCTCGATCGCCCCGCAGCACTGCAACGGTAAACTGCACCGGGAATGCTAGAAACTAACGATCTAAATTCTTCTTCTCTTTCCCGCAAAGCGGCCTCAATCCGCTTGCGCTCGCTAATGTCGCGAGCAAACGCGCACTGATATTCTTTGCCGTTAAATTCCAAATGGTCGATCGTAATTTCTACCGGAAATATTCGACCGTACTTAGTGAGATGGTGAACTTCAATATTAACCGAACCGCACCTTTTTAAGACTTTCCAGTGCAAACTCCAAGCAGTTTGGGGAAAATCTGGATTGATGTCGTGCACTGTCATCGATAGCAATTCAGCGGTTGAATATCCCAATGAAGTGCAAGCGGCGTCGTTGACGTACAAAAATTTACCGTCTGGCCCGATCCAGAATATCGCATCTGCCGATCGGTCGATCGCAAATTGAGTTAGTTGCAACTTTTCCTCAACCCGCTGGCGATCCGCAATTTCTTTTTCTAACTGTCCTTCCAGCGAATTGAGAGCTAAAGTGCGATCGACAATAGTATCTGAAGGGTAAAGATCGATCGATTGTTTTGCCAATTCTCCTGTCTCGATATCATGTTGCGGCTGATTTTCTTCTACCTGTTTTAACGACTGTTGTTGAAATTTTTCTTTTTGATTTAAACCAGACTCGGCAAGTGCTTTCGGCATGAGGGCGAGGGCAGTTGCGGCTAAAAGCAAAGAAATCAAAGCACTTGCAGCTTTGAGAGTTACCGACAGCCAATAAATGCAATGCCAAAGCGTCCAAACTTCCGTCAATTTAGCCGCGCCCCAGGCAAAAAAAACAACGGCAAACAGCAGGAAAATCTTGCGGTGAGAACCTTGGCGGGTAAAATAAACTAACGATAGGGCGATCGAGCAATAAGCCAGTGCCGTCAGCGAGTCAAAAACAGCGTACAATCGCAACTCCGGCACCAGGTTGCAGGCGAGTCTAGAAGATACAGCAAGTGTGGAAAAAAAAATTGTTAATTGTTCTTGCATAAAGTTCAAGAAAAAAATTATCTGTACCAATGCAAATCGGATCAAATCTAATTATTTGATTTCGGCTAGTGAAATATTTACATAATTATATACTTTTTTCATTTTTTATGAAACAGCTATTTTTTCAGGAAATGTCAAAACTGTCGAGGTAGGGCCCTGGGAACGAAGCTTTTCCCAAGCATGAGCCATGCCGAGCGTCACGGATCGCAACGTAAGCATTGCTCCCTGTGACGGAATACAGAGGTTCGCCTAGCTATTGCTTCAGAAACATTTAAATTGTTAACGATCGCTATTAAATTTTTTTTGAGATTACTTAAGCAGCGAGCCAGGGGTTTTTAACCCCTGGCTCACAGATGGACTAACAGACTTTTAAGGCAGAGAAAGTCTCAATTTTTCCGCTGGAAATCCACAATTAAGCACCGCCCAGCGCCCAATGCACCAAAGTCCGAACACCAAAACCAGTAGCCCCAGGGCCATTGTAGCCATTTTCTTTGTCAGTCCAAACCGGGCCGGCAATATCTAAATGCGCCCATGCAGTATCCTTTACAAACTGCTTCAAAAATAGCGCCGCCGTAATCGAACCGCCGGGACGCGGGCCGGTGTTTTTCATGTCGGCGTGCAATGCTTTCAATCCCTCAAAATATTTTTCTTCCATCGGCATCCGCCAAAATTTTTCGCCGGCCAATTCTGATGCGGCGACTATTTCGGCGGCGACGCTATCTTGAGGACTCCACAAACCCGCGATATCGTCGCCTAAAGCAATTACGCAGGCCCCGGTTAGAGTTGCTAAATCGACTATTGCGTCAACTCCCAATTTATCAGCAAATACCAAAGCATCAGCGAGGGTTAAACGGCCTTCAGCATCGGTATTGTTGACTTCAATTGTTTTGCCGTTGGAAGCTGTAAGGATGTCTCCAGGGCGCATGGCGCGGCCGCCGATCATGTTTTCAGTGACGGCGCTGATAAAGTGAACTTCCACATCGGGTTTGATGTGTCCGATCGCCTTGGCCGCTCCCAAAGTAGCCGCAGCGCCGCCCATATCTATTTTCATCATTTCAATGCCGCTGCCCGCACCTTTGATGTTCAAACCCCCAGAATCAAAGGTCAATCCTTTGCCCACAATTGCTATTTTGCGACGCGGTGTGCCTTCGGGTTTGTAAGTTAAGTGGATGAATTTCGGCGGCAAATCAGACGCTAGCGCTACGCCGAGAAAGGCTCCCATTCCTAGTTTTTCACAGTCTTCCCGCTCCAATATTTCTAATTCTAAACCGCATTCGGCAGCTAGACTTTGAGCGGTTTCTGCCATAGTAATCGGGGTGACAAAATTGGCCGGCGCTGCGACTAATTCCCGTGCTAAAATGACTCCGGCAGTGATTTGGCGGGCGCGGGCGATCGCACTTTCGGTACCTGCAAAACCGAGCAAATGAATTTGTTCGAGTTGCGGGCTTTTGTCTTCCTGTTCCGATTTGAAACGGTTGTCTTGATTCAAAGAGAGTTCTACACCTTCGGCGATCGCGCTTGCTGTAGAATCCGGCGCACTTTTCCACACAGGAAAGCTAATTCCGAGGGTTTTGCATTTCTCCTTTTTGGCTAACTTGGCGCAAACGCCTGCAGCTTGCCGCACGGTGTCTAATTTTAAGTCCTCTGTTTTTCCCAAACCGACGATCGCAATTTTGCGGATGGGATTATTGCCGCCGACGCGGGTGATGGCGCTCGTGCCCGCTTTGCCCTTAAAATCTACTTCCAGTAGCAGCTCTTTCAAAGTGCCTGCCAGCTTTTCATCTAATTGTGCCAGATCGCCCGTGAGTTCCAAGCCGTCCTCAAATAGACCAATTGCCAGGGCGTCTCCCGTCCAAACAGAGCGGGGCGTATCGGTGACTAGAAATTCCATGTTTTGATTTACACTTTAGATTTTAGATTTTTGATTGTACTTTGTACTTGGTGGTTTGTGGTTTTTTTGCAGGTGCGGGCAAAGAGATCGATCGCACAAATTCTGGGCTCCGCATCGAAATAAATTCTGCTACTATATCAGCCAAGTCCGCCTGCGATCGGATCTCGCACCAATCTCAATAATCTGTTTTAGGGTCGGCTGTTCATACCCGCCCCACTCTTAACATTTATTTCTCGTGGAACAGGCATCCTGCCTGTGATGGCGTGGAACACCCATCCTGCCTGTGATGGCGTGGAACACCCATCCTGCCTGTGATGGCGTGGAACACCCATCCTGCCTGTGATGGCTTTTGACAAACGATCGGTTCTCTATTGTTATTCTCTTAAATTTTCCCATGCTAAAACGACGCCGGGCCAGATTTTCTGTTTTAATCAGCGTTTCAGTTTGCGTTATTGCGATCGGCTCTTTGGTTGCTGCGATGAAATGGATGGGTTTGGGCTCATCCCAGAAGGCCGAGCAGCCCCTGGAGGCAGCCAATTCCGAATCGCAAGTCAAGATGCTGGTGTCGCTGTCACCGAGCGAGCGATCGGCGAAATTAGTTGAACTCGCAGCCAGTCAGCCTGCAAGTACAAACCCGCAGCAGCAAATCTCCCCTCAAAGCCGCGCCCGCTACCTGCTTGCCAGCGATTTAATCCAGCAAGGAAATGCGGCTAAAGCATTAAAGTTATTAGACAAATTAGAGCAAGAATATCCGGTTTTAGCCTCTCACATTGCCCTAAAAAGGGCGCAAGCCTACCAATTAAGCGGCGACAAAGGCAAAACTCAAAAAGCTTGGGAGGAACTGCTCAAAAACTATCCGAGCGACCCGGTAGCAGCGGAAGCTTTATATGTTTTAGGCAAGTCAAAACCGGAATATTGGCAACAGGCAATTACTGAATTTCCCGCTCATCCCCGCAGCGTAGAAATTGCCCTCGCTAAGTTAAAAGAAAATCCCAATCAGCCGCAGTTGATGCTGCTCGTAGCAAAACACGGTCATTATGTCAAAGATTACGGGACAATTGTGGAACAACTGGTGCAGCGAAACAGCGCCGGTTTGAAACCGGAAGATTGGGAAGAAATTGCCTTTGGCTATTGGGAAAAACAAGATTACGGCAAAGGAGCTATTGCTTACGGGAAAGCTCCCCGCAACGCCAAAAATCTTTACCGCAAAGCTCGCGGTTTGTGGCTCGACGGAAAAATCCCCGAATCGAGAATTGCCTATCAAGAATTAGTGCGCGAGTTTCCCGATGCCGAAGATACTGGTTTGGGTTTAATTCGGCTGTCGCGGCTGAGCGAACCGAAAGAAGCGATCGTTTTGCTCGATCGAGTTATTAGCAAATTCCCCAATCATGCCCCCGAAGCTTTGTTAGATAAATCCCAACTTCTCGACAAAGCACGCAGCAGTCAATCCGCCTCAGATACCCGGAAGTTGCTCTTGACAAAATACAATAATTCTGATAAAGCAGGCGAATTGCGGTGGACGATCGCCCAGCAGTATGCCAAAGGCGGAGATTTAAAATCAGCTTGGCAGTGGGCGAGAGAATTAACCACCCACAATCCCGACAGCGAACAAGCTCCAGAAGCAGCATTTTGGGTTGGGAAATGGGCACAGCAACTCGGTCGGCAACAAGACGCCAAGACTGCATTTGAGTACACTATCTTACGTTATCCCGAATCATATTTTGCGTGGCGATCGGCTGTACTTCTCGGCTGGCCCGTCGGCGACTTTACCACAGTCCGAGATTTGTCTCCCAATGTAGTGCGGCCGCCTCAGCGCCCCGAACCAATGGCAGGTTCTCCTGCCTTGAAAGAACTCTATCAATTAGGTCAAGATAGAGATGCTTGGACGCTGTGGCAAATAGAATTTATCGATCGCGTAGAACCAAGTATTGCGGAACAGTTTACCGACGGCTTAATGCGAGTTGCAGTCGGAGATAATTTAGACGGTTTGTGGATGGTTGGGAGTTTGCGCCAGCGCGATAAACCAGATGATAGAACCCAATACCTCGAACTCAGACAGCAACCGATTTATTGGCAAGCACTTTATCCTTTTCCTTACTTAGAAACCATTGTCAAATGGTCGCAAGATCGCAAAATAAATCCAGTATTAGTAACAGCATTAATCCGGCAAGAATCGCGATTTATGCCCGCTATTAAATCATCAGTTGGCGCCACAGGTTTAATGCAAGTAATGCCAGAAACAGCAGCTTGGGTTGCTGGACAAATCAGCCTCAAAAAGTATTCATTGGAGAATGTGGACGACAACGTTAAACTCGGTACGTGGTATTTGGATCACACTCACGACGAGTACAAGAATAACTCGATGTTAGCTGTGGCGAGTTACAATGCCGGGCCGAATGCAGTAGCAGATTGGTTGAAGAGGTTTAATTTTAGTGACCCGGATGCTTTTGCAGAAAAGATTCCGTTTCCTGAAACGAAAGGATACGTAAAATCGGTGTTTGAGAATTACTGGAATTATCTGCGGATTTACAATCCAGAAGTTAATCAGTTAATGAGCGAGCATTATGCGGCTGCTCAGAAAAAAGCAAAGTGAATTATTCGCGGTGTGGGGGCGGGTTGATCTAAATTGCTGGTAATCGTTACATATTTTTAGTGGAACCCGCCCCTACAAAATATGATTCCGTAAGGGCGGGTTCCACCAACCATAATCGCCCCAAACAAACAATCTCAAAAACCCGCCCCCACCCAACAAACAACCATCAT